>CANFJD010000197.1 GCA_947447315.1 Fimbriimonadaceae bacterium | reverse complement strand
TTGGTCTCGATGGAGGCGGGAACGATGCCTCGCTCGCCCAGCTGGGCCGAGAAGGCCATGCTGAAGCATCCGGCGTGGGCGGCGGCGATGAGCTCTTCGGGGTTGGTGCCCACGCCGTCTTCGAACCGGGTGCGGAAGCTGTACTGACTCTCGTTCAGCACGGTGGATTGAGTGGAAATGACGCCGGTTCCGGTCTTGAGATCGCCGTTCCAAACGGCATTGGCAGTTCTAATCATGGTCTTGTTTGGGGCCCGTGGCCTTTCCCAAAAGACTACCGGCACCGGTGACTATTCGTCGCCACGAACTACAATAATTCGTGCCCTCTCCATCACTTCTAGCAGATTTCATAGCGCGTATACCCAAAGTGGAACTTCACGTTCACTTAGAAGGAAGCATCCGCCCCGAAACGGTGCTGGAACTAGCCAAGCGAAACGGCAAAACTCTCCCCGCCACCACGGTGGAAGGACTGCGAGACTGGTACCAGTTCAAAGACTTCCCGCACTTTGTGGAGGTTTACGTTGCCGTATCCCAATGCATCCAATCGGCAGAAGATCTGGAACTGATCGTCCGAGAATTCGCGGATAGTCAAGCCGCGCAAAACGTGCTCTACACCGAGGTCACCTACACCGCCTCGACGATCGCCAAGTACGCCGGAATTCCCTGGCCCCAGCAGCGCGACGCTCTCCGCCGCGGTAGGGAATACGCCCAGTCCTTAGGCATCGATATCCGGTTCATCCTCGACATCGTGCGAGACGATCAGGACGTGGCCATCGCAACCGAAGTGCTGGACTGGGTGCGGGACGGTCAATCCGACGGCCTCGTCGCCGCCCTCGGCATTGCCGGAATGGAAACGGCCGGAACCGCGGTCTACGCGGAGGTATTCGATGCCGCCCAGGCGGAAGGGATTCCGGTCGCCGCCCATGCGGGCGAAACGGCGGGGGCCGAATCGATTCGCGAAACCCTGGCGGTAACCCACGCTCGCCGCATCGGGCACGGAGTTCGCGCCGTGGAAGATGCCCATCTGATCGTTCAATTACGCAACGATGGAATCCCGCTTGAGATATGCCCGACCAGCAATGTTTGCCTCGGTGTCTTCCCCGACCTGGAAAGTCATTCCCTGGGCCGCCTGCTAGACGAAGGCGTAGTGATCACCATCAACTCCGACGATCCACCCATGATGGGAACGACCCTCACGGAAGAGTGGCGACGCGTTATGGAAACGTTTGAACTTAGCGAAGATATGGCGTATTCGCTGACCATGAACGCGGTCAATTCAGCGTTTTTGGACCTCGAAAAGAAGGCTGCCTTGCGAGATCAGATCCGCACCCAATGGCCCAGTCCAGAAGAAGAAACGGAAAGCGACGAGGAACAGAATTAAAATTTCTTTACGCCCGTAGACAAAGAGTGCGCATTTGGTCGCATACTAGCCTAGAGAGTAGTAATTGAGTGGAAATCATGAACAAGATTCTTAGCTTATCCGCCGCGCTTCTCCTTACGGGAGTGGCGTTTGGCCAGAAAACGGTGACGATTCAGCCATACGGCGAAACGACCGTTGTGCGGCCGGTTACCATTGACACGCGGACGTTTACTCCGCAGATCAATCCGGGCCGTCGCACCCGCCCTGCCATTTCGGAGAACGACTCTAACCCGCCGCTGCGGGTGATGCCGCCGAATAACCTGCCGACCGGCAATACCGACCCCACCTTGCTGCGAGGATCGCAGCCCAAACTGGTTTTCCCCGGTATCGGATACACCGGATACTTTCCGCCCGACGTAGACGGAAGCGTCAGCCAGAACTGGGTAGTGGAATCGGTCAACACGACGGTTGCATTCTTCGAAAAGAAGACCGGCAAGAAGACGTTCGAGCAGGACTACTCTCAGTTTTTCAAATCGGTCGGTATTCAGGGCGAAGTCATTTCGGACCCGAAGACGATTTACGATGCAACTACCAAGCGATGGTTCACCATGATCATCGAGGTCGGATTCTCCTCCAAGATCAGCAAGCAGTTGGTGGCGGTTTCGGACGACGAAGATCCGAACGGGAAGTGGAGCGTCTACCGCATCGATAGCAAGCTGACCGTTGGCTCCAACGATTACTGGCTGGACTATCCGGGATTTGGCTTCAACAAAGACACGATGGTGATTACCGGAAATATGTTCGGCTTCACCAGTGGCTACGCCGGAAACCTCTTCCTGGTATTTCCGAAGGCCGCCATTCTTGCCGGCTCACCGGTTACCGGAAAGCTGTTCAACGACGATTCGGCCGGAACCACTAAGGTTTGTGTAAACAACGACACCACGTCGGCCAACGTTTACTGCCTGGGAGCTTCGAGCACCACGTCAATCCGTGTTCACGCGGTGACGGGCGGACCGAATAATCCGGTGATCAAGTCCACCGAGGTAACGGTTCCGACGTTCTCGACGCCTTCTCAGCCCGTTCCGGGCCCAAGCGGTCATAACATGGATCGCTTCGACTCGCGTATCTATAACGCCAGCTACGTGAACGGATCGCTCTTGGGCGCCCACGGCGTAAACACTACGGCCACCGGAGATCGCCAAGTTGTGCGCTGGTACGAGATTCGCGTTAACACTTGGCCAACCACCGGTGTACCGACCTTGCGACAGTCGGGAAACATTGCGGGCGGCTCCACCGAGCACACGCACATGCCGGCCATCAACATGAACAAGCGTGGGGACATCTCGGTGCTTTACAGCAAGTCGAGCCCGACCCTACAGGCAGACCTCGTGTACTCCGCCCGTAAGGCGAAAGATCCCGTCGGCGTTACCGGTAAGCCGGTCGCATTCGCTTCTAGCGTGGGCCTGTACGGCGGCGCGGGCGAAAACCGATGGGGCGACTACTTCGGCGTGGTCGTGGACCCGACCGACGAGCGCACCTTCTGGGGCTTTGGTATGGTTGGTCGCTCCGATGGAGGCTGGACAACTTACTTCACCAACTGGAAACTGAGCAGCGCGGGCGAGAACGCCACCGTGTTCCCGGCCACCACGGCAGTGTCATGGTTGAGCCAGGGCAAGATCACGGCGGGCAACGCGAGTTCTCTGAATCAGAACGATGGTAACAGCCTTACCATGAGCTCTGTCGCCGTTCGCGGCCTGGGGCAGGTGGCCAGTCTCGAAGCTACCTACCAGACGACGTTGACGCCCACCACCAGTGCTTACATTGGCATCAATGGCCTGGCTAACGCGCCGACGGGATCTTCGTACTTCCTCTACTTGTGGAACTACAACAAGAACGCTTACGACTCGGTCCAGACCATTCCGGCCACGTCGGCAGCATTTAAGTTCGAGATCGCGGATGAGGCCACGGCTCCGTACATGGGCAAAGACGGCAAGGTGAAAGCGCTCTTCCGAGTGATCCTTCCCAACCGATCCGGCAACCAATCAAACCCCTTCAACCTCAAGCTGGAACAACTGCAGCTGAAGGGTGAAGCCGCCCCGGCTGGCTAGTCCAGCACACAAAAAACGCCCCCACCCATATTTGGGTGGGGGCGTTTTTCGTTTATAGACTGGCTTGGTATTCCGCCCAGAGCCGCTCGAATTCTGTGAGGAATCCTTCCATGGCATCGAAGCCGCCTCGCCAGAAATCCTCGCTGCGGAGGTCAACTCCCACGATTTCCATAAGCTGCTCAGGATTGAGACTACCGCCGCGGGTGAGAACTTCCAGATACTTAGGTTCGAAGCTGGGGCCCTCCTGACGGGCTTTCCCGTACAGCGAGAGAGCCAAGAGCTCTCCGAAAGAATAGGCGTAGACGTAAAACGGCGTGTGGACAAAGTGCGGAATGTAGCTCCACCACCGTCGGTGCTGGTCACCCAATTTCACCGAGTCGCCAAACATCGCTTGCAACTCTTCGTGCCAGATTTGCCCAAACTGGTCTACTGTCTGCTCGCCCAGTTCTCGACGCGCCTGGTGGGCACGTTGCTCAAAGCGGAACATCGCGGCCTGGCGGAACACGGTGGCAAACATTCCCTCAATCTTTTCGGCGTACAGCGCCACTCGATCCTTTAGGCTCGCTTGGGCTACCAGATTCTCGAATACCAGAGTCTCCCCAAAGGTAGACGCAAGCTCGGCCAATGGCAACGTGCCGTGATAGTTAAAGTAGCTTTGGGCCCGGCTGAGTGAGGCATGGACGCCATGACCTAGCTCGTGGGCAAGGGTCATCACATTGTCCATGCTGTCCAAGTAGCTTAGAAAAACCACCGGGTGAGTGTCGGGCGTGTTGTATGAACAGAAGGCGCCGCCTCGCTTCCCGGTACGGGGTTCTGCATCAATCCATTCCGAGTCAAAGAACTCCGCCGCCCGACGCTCCATTTCGCCGCTAAACTGGCCGAAAGATTTCAACACTAGGTCTTGGGCGTCGGCCCATGGAATCTTTGCTTCGCTTTCAAAAAGCGGCGCGTATCGATCAATATGAGTGAGCTCGTCTAGCCCCAATATCTCTCGCTTCACCTGGTAGTACCGAGCCACCAAACCGTAGTGTTCGCCACATAGCCGGATCACCAAATCGACGATTTCACGATCGAGCTCGTTCGATAAGTGTCGGCTTTGCTCAGGATATTCAAAGCCTCGCAGACGGTCTTCAACCGCTTTGTCCTGCAGCATATTATTAAAGTTGAACGTCAGGAGGCGCTCGATTTCGGTAAGCCCTGCGGTAAGACAGTCGGCTGCGGCTTGACGTACGGCGCGGTCGGAGTCTCTGAGAAAGTCCAGAACTTCCTGCTCCGTCATAATTTCAGGTTCCATCGCCCCCGGACGAAAGAACTTAAACTCGTGGTTCGCTAATGTCTCATCGTAGAACCGAGTCCAAGCCCGCGAACCCGTGTTGGCAACCTCTTCCAGGATGATTTCTTCTGCTTCCGACAAGCGGTATGGTGCGAGTGCCGAAGCCGTTTCCACGAAGTGCCGGTATTTCCCAAGCGCCGGATCTTCCGTGATCAACTTGATTTTGTCCGCAGAAATAGCTTGGAGTTCAAGTTCAAAAAACATCAGGGTTACGCTAAGGCCAGTTCCCCTTTCCTGCTGCTTCTGCATAAACGCCCCGACCGCGGGATCGGCCGAATCGGCTGCGAACCGGAGACTGGCA
The DNA here is from genome assembly GCA_947447315.1 of Fimbriimonadaceae bacterium. Classification (GTDB taxonomy): domain Bacteria; phylum Armatimonadota; class Fimbriimonadia; order Fimbriimonadales; family Fimbriimonadaceae; genus Fimbriimonas. The sequence goes on along the minus strand of CANFJD010000197.1, from coordinate 173 downwards.
TATCCCATCGGCTTCGCCACCGTCTGATAGATCGCTTCCAGTTCCGCAATCGCAACTGCTAGTTCGCCCGCAGAAAGGCTTCCAACCTTGTCGCGGTAACGCTCGGCAAAAGACGCGGCAGCGGCTTCGGCGTGAGTCCAATTCTCCGTTATCCGAGGATCGTCAAAGCCATT
>CANFJD010000196.1 GCA_947447315.1 Fimbriimonadaceae bacterium | reverse complement strand
TTCGGCATGCGAACCTTAGCCATTGGGTTTCGGTCCACCAGTTCCTCCCGTTCCAGGAACTTAAACAGGGCTCTTACGGCCCGCATGATGGCATGGACCGAGTTTGGCTTCATGGTTTCTTCCAGCGAGACCATGAATAACCGAATGGTGCCGGCGTCCACCGTTCCGACGCTTTGGTGGTCTTGACCGGTTAGGAATGCTTTAAACCGCGTGAGGGTCCATTCGTAGTATTCCAGCGTTCGCGGTGAGTTGCGCGACGTTCGCTGGTGGAGCATGAATTCTGTAATCGCTTGGTCTACGGAGAGGGCCGAATTTTCGGTAGTCAGTTGCTGAATGCGCATGTTTTGTCCTCCAACTCTGCGAGAAGAGGGCTTAAAATCGCCAATTTTGAACCTAAATCCCCAGCTCCGACCGTAATCGGTAGCTCAGTTGGTAGAGCAGCTGACTCTTAATCAGCGGGTCCTGGGTTCGAGTCCCAGCCGGTCCACCAACGATTTAGGTTCAAGATCCAGTCCGTCGGACTGGATCTCTTTCTTCATGTCTGGTCTCTGCCACCAAACTCAGTGTCCGATTGCCCAACACATTGGTACTGGCAACACCTGGCAAATTGACGTAGCTACACGCTCTGCCACCGAACGCCACCTCGGAGTTCAAAGCCGATTACCTGATGTAGAATCCGGGCATGCGGGAGATTCCTGGATATTACGACCCGACGGATCTCGAAGCCTGGGAGAATAGCCGGGAAAGTACGCGTCAAACGCTTTGGAAACTGCTGGGGGTTGAACCGACTGTCCAAGACGTTAAGGCGCAGATTGAATCCTCCACGCGTTACGACGGCTATTCCCGCCAGACCATCCGATTAAAAACCGAGACCGAGACAATCGGCGGATATCTGTTTCTGCCCGAGGGGCCCGGACCGCATCCGGCGATACTCTATTGTCACTGGCATGGCGGGCAGTACGAAATCGGTAAAGATGAGATGCTGGGCACTAATGCCACGCCGCTGCCGCCCGGGCCGACCTTGGCGCGGCTGGGCTACGTAATTTTCGGCATCGATGCCCCCGGGTTCGGCGAGAGAAATGGCCATCAAGCACAGCATCCCGCCGGAGCGGCGGGGGAACTGGATGCAGCAAAAAAACTCCTTTGGCAAGGGCAGACGCTCTGGGGAAAAACGCTGGTTGATGACCTCATCGCGCTCGACTACTTAGCGGAAAGGCCCGAAGTGGATGCCAACCGGATTGGTGTCACGGGCATCAGCATGGGCAGCACCCGAGCGTGGTGGATAATGGCTCTAGACGATCGCCCGAAAGCGGCCTCCTGCACTGCCTGCATGACCCGTTACCAAGATCTCATTGAAGCACGCGCATTAGCCGCGCATGGAATCTACTACTTTGTCCCCGGCATTCTGCGCCATTTTGATACCGAGGTGATCATCGCTTTGGCTGCGCCACGCGCCATGCTATTTCAGACCGGGGACCAGGATGCGGGTTCTCCTGCCGCTGGAGTACGAAAAATTGGGCATGCCGTTTCCCGGGTGTATCAGGCGATGGGCCGATCCGAGAATTTTCAAAGCATCCTGTACCCGGGGATTGGCCATGTTTATACGCCAGAAATGTGGGAGCGCACGGTTAGCTGGTTTAGTCAGCATCTCAAGTCAGTGTAACCAGTCAGCCACCGGCGCGTCCCAAGCGCATGCGCTTGAAATCCTTTGCCTTGCTTGCCAGTGTCGTCTCACTGGGCGGCGCGGAAATGATGCCGCCGACTTCTTTACCGGCCGAAAAGGTCATCAAAAATCTAGAGGCTCGCCTTCGGCAGAACCCCAAGGATGCCCAGAGTGAGTACATGCTGGGCCGGGTGTATTACACGCTGTATTACACCAACGATCCTCGCGCCATCCAGGTCTACGGAACCGAGAACAATCCAAGATTCCCGAGTGAGCACACCAGTCCGTGGAATTTCTCCGGTCGAAAGCCGAGTGCAAGCCCCGTTTTTATTCAACACTTAGCAGATGCGTTGCGGCATCTGCGTCGGGCCACGCAATTGGGAGGCGGGCTGCCCGGGCTGTACTCGCTCACCTTCGCTTGTGCCTACGAAGCGGGAATTCCCGATGCGCCAAGAGTGGAAAAAGGAGCGTCGGAAAGCTCGTTCCGCCAGCGAGCCCTGGAGTGTTACGTTCGCAGTTTCAATGAATCCAAACTTGCCGATCAATCAAAACCCTACGCCCAACAGCCTGGCACCTACGAAAAGTGGGTCAGTGTCGAAGCCGCGGAAAGCATCCTGCGCCTCGATCCCAAAAGTCCGCTCAAACCGTCAATTTCCGACCACCTGGCGCAGATCGCCAAACTGCCCGGCGGCCCCATCACTCCCATCATATTTTCCCTCACGCAGTCACGCTCGCTTGCCGAGCTTCTCGATCCCACTCGGCGCGTTAAGTTCAACCTCGATGGAACCGGTGCGCCTCAGCTGTATTCATGGGTGCAGCCAGATACGGCGTTCTTGGTTTGGAAACCCACTCCGTCCCGCCAAATCCATTCGGGTCGAGACCTCTTCGGCTCCTCGACCTGGTGGCTCATGCCCGCAAACGGCTACGCGGCCATGGCGCTTCTGGACGACAATCGGGATGGCTGGTTGACCGCTCGTGAACTGATGGGTCTGGCGGTGTGGCAAGATCGCAACCAAAACGGCGTTGCCGAACCGAACGAAGTTCATTCGCTGGCTCGCGTCGGCGTCACTGGACTCCGAACTACCTATTCCGCGCGAATAGGTGAGTCCTTCGCCAGCCCTTTTGGGCTCAAAATGGCCGACGGCCGAATTCTGCCCACGTACGATTGGGTAACCCGAATTTACATCGGCTTATAGCTTCTCGGAGGGCAGGAATTGGCATTGGAAAGGGGAGCGATGGCGCGCATCCGGGCAATGAGTTTTTCCACTTTCTCCCCGGCCAGTCCATGATCCGTGCCTTGACTCGCATCCACTCGCGCCGTGGTTTCGGCCTGCAGGCGGGCACGGAACGCGGCGCCCTCGGCTCGAAAGTCGACTTCAATCCCGGCGCGTTCGGCCAGCAAGGGCAGCCATCGGTGGGCGTACTGAACGTGGCTGGTCTCATCGATGATGTCAAACAGCATCATCTCCGCCGATTCTAAGTCGCCGCCCGCTTTAAAGTCATCGTACGCCTCATGCTTCACGTGGAAATGACCGGTCTCGGCCACCATACCAATGAAGAAAACCTTGTCATATAGGTCCTTGGGAGATAGGATGGCCGCTGCGCCCTCGGCCACTTCCGGCCGGTCCGTCTTGTTGCCGCCGTAGTAGGGATAGCCAATTTCCTCGATGGAAATCCCGAAATCCAGCAGCCGGGAATGCCCCGAATCCCCGTGGCGAGATTCGTCCCACATGTGCCGGCTCACATCTTGCTGAAACTCCCAGGGCATCTCGTGAGCATCGTAGAGCCAGATCAATTGCTCCTCGGCCAAGTTCATTGCTAGAAGGTAGCCGTAGCACCAAAAAAGCCGACGGACTTCCAGGTCATCCTTAAATCGACATTCCAGCACCGGCATGATGTCCAGGGTTGGCTGAGAATTTTTGGAATGGGCACAACGCTTGGCGGGCCGAAAATTGAGGCCAATCGTTCCGGCCGGGCGATCAACGGGCAATCCGCCCATAAGTCCATTCGCCTCGGCGAGAGCGGTGGCAATTTTCGCACCGTACTCTTCGGAGTGTCGCCCCGGGTTTCGCCGGCGATAGTCGCGGAGCCAAAGCCGCATCTGTTCCTTAGCTCGCACATTTTCCGAGATAGCCGCCAGCGTGGGTGCATCGTGAATCGGGTGAGCGGCCTCGGCATAGGTCAAGTAACTTTTCACCAAGGCGTTAATGAACAGTTGGTAAATGCCATCCACTGCGTCATTCAGGCTGTGGGCCATGATGACGGCGTCACCAAAGGCTTCCAGCGATTCTGAGACTGGCGTCTCTAGGTTCTTATGGGTGCCGGGAAACTGGACCAATCGCTCCCGTAGACGCCGGACACATTCCGCTTGATCCCACACATGTCGGGAAACGGCCACCTTGTCGGTCCAGTCGGGAAAATGTCTCCCCCAGCCGCAGAGCATCCGGTGAAGCGACCGCTCGAGATATTCCCATTCGGCCAGCAATTGCACGACAGCGGGTTTGCGACGAGGTTTGGCATCCACCTGAACGATACGAGGAGTGGCCGTCATTGCCATCAGGCTATTCTACGATTACTAAGAACGAGGAAGTTGACTTCCGTAGAGAAAGCATGTCGGTAACGCGTGGTTTCAACCTTATCAGACGATTAGATGAGATATCACAAAAAGAACATCTTAAGTGGAGTGCCATATATTCGGTCGAAAGGTCCTCACGATTGCATTCCTCATCTCCCCGTTGGCGAAACTTCAACTCCGTACGAAAAATAAGTCATTCAGTTGAATATAGGAAACTGCGACTCTCACCGCCCCAAAGGACCTTTTGGACAACCGTCGGGAGTGTCGGAACTTTGTCTCCTGGGACTCTTTGGCCCACGTTAACGGTCTCGGCACGCTCTCCCGCCCGAACCGCTACGACCATCTTTTCGGCAAGTGTTCGGGTTGTCTAGGCTAGGCTTCAATCCTCCACTCAGGCAGTCTTGCTGTTGGTAGTAGACGCCCCAATCCTCGTCCTGGGTTGTCGATTCTTTGGCACCACGGAGGAGTGCGATATAAACATTCCGATCGGTGGTGGGTGCGTCAGGAACCTCCATCCGGCTGGGGTTGTGATGGCCACTTGGTGATGGCTATCCGGCGGCTAAGAAGAAGAATGAAATAATGGCCGGGGTGAGTGAAGTAGCCCTGAATATTCTTTAGAGATTGGTACCTCTGGTTGTAACGATAAGTTAAGTCAAATTTCTCAAAAATGATTACGATCCGTAATCAAACTCAAGTTGCTTCGTTATAATGGTTTATCCCGCAGGTGTTGCGGGGTTGGAGACTACGTTGGTCCGCACCTTGAACAAAGCCTTTACCCTCATTGAACTTCTTGTCGTGATCGCGATTATCGCGATTCTCGCGGCAATCCTTTTCCCCGTTTTTGCGCAGGCTAAGGAAGCCGCCAAGAAGACTTCCATGCTGTCCAATACCAAGCAGAGCGGCACTTCCGTATTGCTCTACACCGGTGATAACGACGATAACTTCCCGACCTTTACGCTTATCGGTCCGGACGGTCACCAGGATAGCGGTCCTCCCAACTACGAGTTTGCATCCATCCCGGCTGGTTGGGGCGCGAACATTGTGAACCAAGAGCGCGACGGCAGCTTCTGGAT
>CANFJD010000195.1 GCA_947447315.1 Fimbriimonadaceae bacterium | reverse complement strand
TCACTGGCATCAAGTAGAACGAACAGTCCACCAGCCCACGGCCAACGCCCCCCCCAAGAATGTCCCGGCGAGGAAACCCAAGATGGCGATAATCGCCTCGGCTTCGGGACCTCGAGGGAACATCGAAGTGATCGCTAGTCCCAGGCCCAGAAAGATCGATGTGACCAATGCGGACGTGCTTTGCGGATTGGAAACCATGGTGTGACCAGATCGGGTTGTCACCACTTGGCTCCCCATCAATAGTTCCTCGTAGCGCCGCTGGTAAGTCTCGTTTCGCGGGTCGAACTGGGCCGCGTAGGCATACCACTTGGCCGCCTGGTTGATGTCTCCACGACCGCGGGCGATGTCCCCTAGAACCGCGTAGGGAAGCGGCTGGCGGGGATCGCGCTCAATGATAGCCCGCGCCAAATCAATTGCTTCGGCCTGGCGACCCTGCCCAAATATCTTGGATAAGCGCATAATTTCGGCCGCAACTGGCGGCGGACCACTGGTTGCGGTCGTCGGCTCGGCCGTCGGACGTCTGCGGGGCGGTTGGGTAGATGCGGCCGAATTGGAACGGGCAGAACTGTTGCGGCTCGAATCGGGGCGCGGGGCCGAGGGGTTCGAAGCCCGGCGCTTTAGGATGGCGTCATAGTCGCGACGTCGCGGCGCATCTCCCAAAACTTCGTACGCCGCCTGGACTTCGAGGAAAATTGCGGGAGACCGGGGATCGCGGGATTGGTCGGGATGGTGCTGCTTTACCAACGCTCGGTATGCCGACTTCACTTCGGCGGCGGTGGCCGTCGGCGAAATCCCCAGGCTTTGGTAATGCGTCTTTGCCATTTCCCACCATAGTTTACGAAACATTTGCAGTAATGGATTAGTCAAGGAAAGAATCGGCAGAGTTTGACTACGTCAGGGTCTCGCTCAGCCGAGGTATTGCCGCCGATAGGTACGCTGGAATAGATGAGCGAAACTGGCGTCACCTACCGCGATTCTGGAGTTGATATCGACTCCGCGCAGCGATCACTCCGGGCGGTGACTAACGCCATCAAAGACACTTACACCGATGCCGTGGTGTCGGGAGTCGGCGGATTCGGTGGACTCTTCAAAGCCGCCTTCCCCGATATGGCAAACCCGATTCTGGTCTCCAGCATCGATGGAGTGGGCACCAAAACCAAGGTCGCGGCCATGGTCGGTGACTATTCTGGTCTGGGCTACGACATTGTCAACCATTCCGCCAACGATATCCTGTGCCAAGGCGCGCGACCGCTTTTCTTCCTTGACTACTATGGCTGCAGTCGGCTGGCGCCCGAGATTTTCGAGCCGATCGTCACCGGAATGGCGCACGCGTGCCAAACCATCGGGGCCGCTCTCATCGGCGGCGAAACCGCCGAAATGCCAGGTGTCTATCACGACGAAGAAGTGGACGTGGTCGGCGCGATAGTCGGCGTGGTGGACGCCGAGCGCAAACTTCCGCGCACCAAGGTTCAGCCCGGAGATCTCGTCATCGGCATCGCGAGTGATGGCCTCCATACCAACGGGTTCAGCCTCGCCCGCCGTTGCCTTTTCGAGGTCGGTGGCCTTAGCGTGCGTGACACCGCCCCGGGGACCGAACTCACGCTGGGGGAAGTGCTGCTGAAGCCGCACCGATGCTACGTAAATCCGCTGCTGCCATTGCTGCATGAAGAAGGCATCTACGCCATCGCCCACATCACCGGCGGTGGATTGTACGACAACATTCCGCGCGTGTTGCCCGCCAACCTTCGTATTCAGATCGAGAAGCACAGTTGGCAGCCACCCGCCATTTTTGGCCTCATCCAGCAGCTCGGAAACGTCTCGGACGCCGAGATGTACCGCAGCTTTAACATGGGCATTGGTATGGTGGTCCTCGCCGACCGCTTCGCCGCCCCCTCGCTCGTGCAGCGATTGAATGATGCGGGAGAATCGGCCGCTGTTATCGGCGAGGTGCTTTCTGGTCCGCACGACGTACAAATCGTCTAGGCCCCATGCCGCATCGCCTCATCATCACCTGTCCCGATCAACCCGGGATCATAGCCCGCGTCAGTCAATTCCTGTTCGATGCGGGCGCAAACATCGTTCACAGCGACCAGCACACCTCCGCCTCCGAACCCCGTCGATTCTTTCTGCGGGTGGAATTTGAAGGGGCGGATGCCGAACTCACGGATCGCTTTGCCTCGCTGGCTGCTCAGTTTGCCATGACGTATCGCTTCGTGAACGGCGCCGCCCGCAAGAAGATCTTGCTACTGGCGAGTCGCGAAAGCCATTGCCCGCAAGAGCTGCTCTGGCAAATCCGCGCCGGAGATATCCAGGCCGATGCGGTCGGCTTTGCCGCCAATCACCCAGAAATGCAAAGCCTGGCCGACGAGTTTCAGGTGCCGTTTCATTTGATCGACAGCAGCGATCGTCCCGCCGCCGAGGCGGAAATCCTTCGCCACGCCCTAGCCGCTGATTTCGTGGTGCTGGCACGGTACATGCAAATCCTGAGCGAAGATTTCCTAACTCGCTGCCCGGTCCCCGCCATCAACATTCACCACAGCTTCCTCCCCGCCTTCGTTGGGGCAAATCCGTACCGGCAAGCATTCACGCGGGGTGTTAAAATCATCGGCGCGACCGCCCACTACGTCACGCCCGAACTGGACGCTGGCCCCATCATCGATCAGGATGTCCAACGTGTTGATCACCGGATGGACGTCAATGAACTCAAGCGTATCGGTCGCCTATCCGAAAGAATGGTCCTCGCCCGCGCCGTAAAGTGGCACAGCGAGGACCGCGTGTTACTAGACGGCAATCGCACCGTCGTCTTTAGCTAGCCGCCCGTTTTCAGCTTCGACCAGTTGGGGTACGGCGGTCGGACCAGCGGCTTCGGTTTGTAGCTCTTCAGGTCTTCCAGAATCTGCTTGATTCCGGCTTCCAGCTGAGCATCCTTACCTTGGCGCCAGAGATACGGATCCAGCTCGACGGCAATATCCGGCGGAGTTCCGTAGTTCTCGATGATCCAATTTCCGGTATCCGGATCGGCCATAGCGTCATCCGGCGCGCGGACTGACCCACCATCGATGGTCGGGAATCCGTAGGCCGAGATCATGGCTCCCCACGTGCGGCGACCGATCACTTTGCCCACCTTGTGCTTCTTAAAGATGTATGGGAAGATGTCGCCACCGGAACCCGCCATCTCGTTAACCAGCATCACCTTGGGACCGAACACATGGTTCACCGGGTCTCGCAGAATCTCGCCGTATCGAGCGATGTCCATAAAGTCCCACGGCTTCTGCATTTCCCAAACCATGAAGTCGTTGACCGAGCCGCCGTGGTTGAACCGGTCATCCACGATCATGGCGCCCTTCTGACCCTGCGCATAGTAGAAGCGCTGGAATTCGCGCCAGCCGCCCGTACCGGTGTCAGGCACGTGAACGTAGCCCACGCGACCGCCGGTGGCCTTATCGACAATCCGTCGATTGTCTTCGGTCCAGGACCGGAAACGAAGTCCAAACTCGTCGGCAATGGCCACCGTGACCACCTCACGCGATCCGGTGCCATCGGGGTTTGGCCCAATCTTCAGCCGAACTTGCTTACCCGCTTTGCCTTCTAGCTCGGTGTAAATGTCGTTGAGGTCGGTGAGTTCCTGGCCATCGATCGCCAAGATGTACTCGCCCACCTTTGCCGCCACGCCGGGTTTTGCCAGCGGCGCGTCCAGACCTGGATTCCAACTTTCGCCGTCATAGATCCGGGCGAGGCGGTAGCGTCCGTTTTCGAACGAATAATCCGCCCCCAGAAGGCCGCCGGGGATGGATTTGGCTCCCGGAATATCTCCGCCACCGATGAACATGTGGCCCACGCAGATCTCGCCCAGCATGTCCGTCCACAGGTAGTTGAGGTCACTCCGCGACATCAGGTTGGCGAGGAACGGCTCGTATCGCTTCTCAATGGCGACGGAATCGATGCCGTGCAGATTGGCATCGTAGAACAGCATCCGCTCGTTTCGCCACACCTCGTGGTACATCGCCCGCCACTCGGCACGAGGGTCGATTTTCACCCTCAATCCGTCGGTATTCACGGTGCCTTCCGCGGCCGAAGCCGGTCCGGCCGTCGGCGATATTTGCAGTCCGGCAGCGCCGGCAAGCAGGATCTTAGATCCGTCGGTCGTAGTGGAAATATCCGAAATGCCGCCCGCGAACATGGTGGATTTTCGGTCGGCAAAGGAAAACTTCGTGACGGTGCCCGGTCCGCCTCCGTCCACCGAGGTGGCGCGAGGCGGCGTGCTCAGGAAGAACGCCGAACCGGCGGGGCCGGCGGCAATACTCTGGTAAATAGCCCGGGGTAGCGGCAACGGTACCGCTCGTTTAGCGATACCTTCAAGGTCAATGACTCCACCATCGTCCTTTTTCTCTTCCTTCTTGTCATCGGCCTTCTTTTCGTCGGCTTTTGCTTCTGGTTTATCTTCTTTCTTCGGGGTCTCTTCGTCTGATTCCGGCTGCAATGGGTTCGGAAGATCCTTGCGCAAGGTCAGCACATAAGGCTTTGCGGTGGAGTTGGGAACCACATAAGCCGACATATTTTCGAAGCTGACCGATGAACCAATGTCGGTGGAAACCAGTAAGTACAAGTGCTTTCCGTCCAGATCAAATGCCGGGCTCGTGGCGTCGGCCATGTCATCCGTAATCTGAGTCGATTTCGCCGCCGCAACGTTGTACAGGAATGCCGCATTAAGATTGTTGGAGAGATCACGACTGTAGGCGATCCACTTGCTGTCCGGCGACCAGTTGGCGATCATCTGTCCGCGACCCCGGTAGGTTTGCTTATCCACCATCACGCTCTTACCGCTCGCCACATCGAACAGGTAAAGGCCCAGCGTCTGAGCTTGGTAAGTCAGCTTTTTGCTGTCGGGTGACCAGCGAAGGTCGCGATAAAAGCCAGCGGCTAGCGCCAACGGAACCAGTTTCTCTTTACTTGTGGCAAGGTCAAAGAGCCCCAGCTTTTGGCTTCCTCCGGCATCGGTGATGTAAGCGAGAGTCTTGCCGTCCGGCGACCAAGCGGCATCGTGCCGGTTGAGTCCCTGGGAGCCATCAATCAGCCGGGAATCACCTTTGCTGGCCGGGACCGTGAAGACGTACCCGCGAGCGGTGACGACGAGCCGGCTTCCCGAAGGTGACAGCGCGGCACCGTTAATGCGGTCGCTGACATCCTTAAACTGGGTGCGAACTTCGGGCAAATCTCCCTTAATCGTCACCGAAACCGGAGTTGAGATGCTGGTCTTGGGGTCGAAGAGGTAGATGCCGCCCAATTTTTCGTAGGCGATTACATCGGGTCCTGCGGTGGCGGATTTGAGGTCGAAT
>CANFJD010000194.1 GCA_947447315.1 Fimbriimonadaceae bacterium | reverse complement strand
TGGCGGCTTCCAAGACGGCTATCGTGTGCCCGGCCCCGGTGATGGGGGTGAGGTCGCCATAGCCCAGCGTGAAGAAAGTGACGCCACTGGCGTAGAGGAGTTGCGGGAAAGAGGGCAGAACCCCGTTTGTGAACGGAACGCGAAAACCGTAAAAAATGAGCGCGTAGCCGAACACGATCATGAGCGCCCAAAAGGCAATGAGAATCAATAGGCTGAGCGGGCTATAGGCGCTCAGAATCCTTTGCTGCAGGCTGTGATTTCGTAGGCGACGGGCGATGCCACGGACAAATCCCCAGCACAACCGATAGTAGATGGTGGTGATGGAGACTCGCCGGTCGACGGTGCGGGGCAGCACCAGGGTTTCGATTCCTTCCCACACCGCGGCGACGACCAGAATGATTCCCAAGATCGCAAAAATGGCCTCCACGCCTTATTGTGACGTGGAGGCCCATTGGGTTTCCTAGAAGTTGAGCTTAGTTGGCAACTTCCTCGGTAGGGGCGTCGAAGGATTTGACCTCGTTGTTTCGCACCGAGATGCGGACCGGAGTCGGCTTTTCGGGTTCAACGCGCGGGACGGTGATAGTGACGAGACCGAAGGCGAACTCCGCTTGAATCCCATTCACGTTGGCGTTTTCGGGAAGCCGAACGCTGCGGGCGAACTTGCCGTAGTTTAGTTCTCGACGGTAGAGCTTCTCGCCCTCGGAAAATGTTGGGGCGGTGAATTCCCCGCGGATGGTGAGGACGCTGTTATCGACCTGAATGTCGAGGTGATCGGGGTTGATCCCCGGGACGGCGGCGCGAACGGTGAGCTGGTTTGGCAGTTCCGTGATGTCGACGGGAAGGGCGAGGACGTTCTCCTGGCTGGAAGGCGTGGAGAAGATCTGCTCCATCATGGCTTCGATGGCGCGGAAGTCGGCAGAAGGGTGTCGGTGCAAGATGGTTCTCATGTCTGTTATATTGACCCTTGAGGGTCTATGCACTATAAAACGTGAGTGCTAGAGACTAAGGTTCCAATTGTAGGTCTGAGGTCCTAGGTTCAGTGTGCGAACGGCTGAGTTCAATACATCGGGGAGTGAATGACCATGCGTTCCAAGATGGCTACGGCGACCGCATGGGTTCGCTCGTGCGAGATCGAGATCTTTAGGCGCATCCGTTTTAGGTCGTAATCGGGAGATTTGATCTCTGCCACCGGCTCCCCGAATTCGTTGGGCAGGATTTCGATTTGGTGCCACTTCAACTTGAGACCAATTGCTTTCGCAATGGCTTCTTTGGCGGCCCAGCGGCCCGCTACTTGAAACGGCGTCACCGCGTATTCCCGCTCCAGCGGAGTCAGGATGCGCTGGATGAAGCGTGGGTTTTCCATGGCACGCCGGATGCGGTGGATTTCTACGAGATCAATGCCGAGTCCAACTATCATGAGACCTCCATATTAGCGGACGGCGCGGAGTCAGAGTTGGCTTCTTGCATCAGTTGGGCGAGGTCGACCAGGCGAATGGAATCGTCTTGATGACCGGTATCGAGCATGATGCGGCAGAACGGGCAAGCCACGGCAATTTGGGTGGCGCCAGTGGCGCGTAGCTGGTCCATTCGAGCGGTGGCGGGACGATGCTCGGGCGGCTCGTCCATCCACATCCGTCCGCCGCCGGCACCGCAACAACGAGTCTTCGCTCCGGCAAATTCGGGCTCGACCATGCCTTCGACGAGGGCCCGTGGGGCGGCCACTTCGCCATTCACCCGGGTGAGATAGCAGGGATCGTGGAGAACCGTGCGTCGATCGGGCTTGGCCGCCAGCAATTGGCCCTTCGAAACCAAGGTTTGCAGCAGTTGAGTGTGGTGATAGACCTCGAGTTTTGCCCCGAAGTCCCCGTACTCGTTTTTTAATGAATTGAAGCAATGCGGACACGCCGTGACGATTTTTTTTACACCGTACCGTTCAAATACAGATTGGTTCTCGGTGGCGCGATCTTGGAACAGAAACTCTTCGCCGACCCGGCGCGCTGGGTCGCCGGTGCAAGCTTCTTCTTGGCCGAGGCAGGCAAAGGACACGCCCGCCTTTTTCAATAGATCGGCGACTGCTTGGGTGGTTTTCATTCCGGCCGGATCGGTCGCCCCGGCGCAACCAACCCAGAAAAGAAATTCAAACGGTTGGCCGTCGCGGCATAGAGGAATCTCGCGGCCCTCCATCCACTTTTCCCGCTCCCGAGTGGGCGATCCCCAGGCAGATTTGGTGGAGGCGGTTTGGCGAAGCATCACGGCGGCGGAACCGCTGAGTTCGCCCTCGCTCACCAGGTTACGACGCACATCGGTGATGAGGTCAACGTGCCGAATGAGTACCGGGCAGGCTTCTTGGCACGCGTTGCAAGTGGTGCACTGCCAAAGGGCTTCTTCGGTGATTCGGGGTGCAAGAGCCTCACCAGAGGCCATAGCCGCCCGTGCATCCTGCACCACTTGTTTGGGATTAAGGACTTTGCCGACGTTCCAGGCGGGGCACACTTCCGTGCAGCGGCCACATTCCATACATGCGTCGAGTGACATCAGATGCCATCGGGAGTAGTCCTTGGCGAACTTGCTTCCTACTTGTTCGGTTTGCTCCACCTCTTCCATCGGAATCGTCCGGAGGGCCCCCATTGGACGCTCAGGTGGTTGCGCGGTCGTGGCGATGGCCAGCAGGATGTGGCGAATCCGGAGCTGCGGAATGACGGCGAAAAACGCCATAACCAGGACGATGTGAAACCACCAGAGAGCCTTATATCCCGGTTCGGAGACGGCGGGGAGGAGTTTCGCCATGGCGTAACCCACCCAGCTCCACGAATCCCACGGCTGAGGGTTATTGGCGATGCGACCGGCTTCTAGGAGATAGCCGTTGAAAGTGATCAACAGGAGTAGCACCAGGATGCCGAGGTCAGACCAGTGCTTGGCAATCGGGGCTTTGGTTGTCGCCTGCCGAATAATTGCCCACCCGAGTCCCCCGAGCAAAAGGAGGCCCAAGGTGTCGAACGTGAATTCGAACAGGAGATAGTAGTTCCCCTGATGGAATTTCACCGGGCTGTAGGTGTTAATCGCCAGCAGGGTGGTGGCGATGGTGAGAGCGAGGAACCCGTAAAAGATCAACAGGTGCATTGGAGCCCCCGAACGGGGACGGGAAGCCCGGACCGATTTTTGCCCCAAAACGTAGCGAGAAAGATTTCCGACCCAATGGCGGATGGTGTTGGGAATTGGCTCCAGCGGGCGACCGGTTTTCCAGAGTTGGATTCGGCTACGAATCTGGGCCGCCATCACCGCGAGGGAGAGAGCGATAAGAACGTAAAAGAGGGCTTTCTCGCCGGTAGAGAAGTGTAGAAACTCCTCCCGCGTCGGGGTCATTGGGTGTGCTCCAGCGTCATCGGTGGTGCGGAGAGTTTATCGCGTCTCGCCGGTAGGTGCGGCAGGCCGCTCGGTGGAAAATGGGGCAACCGGTTTGGGCTTCTTCTCGAACAAGGGCAATGCCAACTGACCGATCACCCAGGTGATGGCGATTCCAACGACCATGAAAACCAGAATCCCGATCCCGAAAATGGGCAGAAACTTTTTCCCTGAGATGACATTGTCGTTGCCTTCCATATTCGCCATGATTCTATTGTGGCTAGATTTACGGTTCGGGTGACTCCGCGAGCGTCACGCGAGCGGATTGAAGTATCCGAAGCGGGAATTCGGGTCTATGTCACCGCCGCCCCCACCGATGGCGAGGCCAACGAAGCCGTGCAGGCCGTGCTAGCGAAGAAATTGAAGGTAGCGAAGGGAAAAGTGGAGTTAGTCCGCGGCCACACCAGCCGAGAAAAGGAATTCTCTGTGGAGGAGGTTGACCTCGATGAGCTTCGTCGCCGGTTAAGCTAGAACGATCGCCGGGGCCAAACCGTCGTATAGTGAAGTTTCATGGCGGATCTCAATCGAACGCAGTTGTTGTCTTCGGACCCGAATCGGACACAAATGGGGACTCCGCCGAGTCTCGATCCCAACAAAACCATGATGGGAATGGCCCCGACGGTGAAGGCCACGGTTGAGGCAACCCAAACCATCAAGCCGGTTCAGTGCCCGGTCTGCCGAACCTTTAACCCAGCGTTCCTCAAGTTCTGCATGGAATGCGGCCTGATCTTTGATCGTGCTTTAGAAGGCGATGCATTTGGCGCACCGGCGATTCAACTACCGGTCTTGGTGGAATCGGGTGGTCGCGAGCATCCGCTTCGCCCTGGTGTCACCGTAATTGGTCGGGAAGGCGACATTCTGACCACCGATGCTCGCATCAGCCGCCGCCATGCGCAGGTGACCAGTACCGATGGTCGGTTGGAAGTGGAAGACCTGGGATCCACCAACGGAACCAAAGTGGACGGGCAACCGCTCGCTCCCGGTCAAAAGAAAGCTCTGGCGGCCGGGGAAAAGATCTCGCTGGGAGGTTTCGAATTTCAGCTCCAATTACCGGGGGCAAAGGGTGGCAACACGACCCAGGCGTTCACCGGCAACAAGACCGGCGTAATGGCCGCGCAACCCAAGAAGGAAACTTCGCCCGCCGTGCTGGTTGGTCCCGACCGAGAATTTCCGTTGCGAGCTGGAGCCAACTCCTTCGGGCGCAAATCTGAGAATGACATTCACATGTCCGATCCGTACGTCAGCGGTCGCCATGGCCTCATCGAAGTAACCGACGGCGGCGTGTTCCTCACCGATATCGGCAGCAGCAACGGCACCATGCTCAACGATGCCAAGTTGGTCGCCAATATGCGCACCCAACTATCGCCGGACGACGTGATTCGGCTGGGATCGGTTTCGTATCACATCCGCGTTAACCCCTCGTAATCCAAGTTTAGAATTGCCGGTGCAATAGGTATCTTTGCTGCATGTCGGATTTTTCGGTGACTTGGGACTTGGTGCGGGGACGGTTTTTGGGTTCGCTGGAGGGTTTGTCGGATGCCCAACTGAATTGGCGTTTGCACCCTAAGTCGCTCACCATTGGGGAAGCTGCTATTCACGTGGCAGGCGTGGAGATGTTCTTCGCCTCGCAGCTTCAAGCGGACTCCCTAGATGGCTTGGACGCCCGCGTTGCGCAGGCATCGACCCAGGGTGTAGTGAACGATCTCGAGTTTCCGTTCGGAGAAGAAGAAATCACCGTGGAACTGGTGACGCAGATCCTTGACCGCGCATCGGCGTATCTGCGACCGCTGATCGAAGAGCCGGATGCTTGGCGCGGCCATAGCATTGTCAGTGCGCTGGGTCCCGTCATCGATGGAACGGGGGCGTTTGCACGGCTGGCATACCACCCGGCGTACCACCATGCTCAGGTCTATTTGATTAGTACCGCCCCCGAATTTCCCGCGGTCTGATTAGCCGGATTTTTT
>CANFJD010000193.1 GCA_947447315.1 Fimbriimonadaceae bacterium | reverse complement strand
GGCGGGGCCAAATGGCTGGGACCACCTTCGGTGTCCAGTTCTTGGGTGGCCGACACCCTGGGTCACCGGAGTGAACCAAGGTTCACACAATAAACCCCCGACCGGGACGGTCGGGGGACGTGTGGCCGAAACCTCTAAGCCTTGGCTTAGAGGACGAATTCGTTGATGAGATTTTCGATAAATTCCTGACGGCCCGAGGCGCGCGTGGGCTCTCCGTTAGCCAGAACGTAAGCTTCTAGCTCTCCAAACGACGACCCTCCGGTTAGAATGGATTGACCGAATGGCGTCGTCCAACCGGCGTAGCGGTCGTCCACCAACTTCTGCAGCCGGCCATCTTCTAGAATGGCGGTCGCGATCTCTAACCCCCGAGCAAACGCGTCCATGCCGCCGATGTGGGCGTAGAACAGATCCAGCTGATCGTGCGACTGTCGGCGCACCTTGGCGTCAAAGTTCAAGCCACCGGTAGTGAAACCGCCCGCTTGAAGCAGTTCCAGCATGATCTCGGTGGTCAGATAAACGTTGGTCGGGAACTGGTCCGTATCCCAACCAATCAGCTCATCGCCGGCGTTGGCATCGATGCTGCCAAGAATTCCCGCTTCCCGAGCGGCTCTCATTTCGTGCTGCATTGTGTGACCAGCCAAGGTGGCGTGGTTGGTCTCGAGGTTCAACTTTAGGTGATCCATGAGGCCAAATTCGCGCAGGAAGTTGAGACAAGCTTCGGTATCAGAATCGTACTGGTGCTTGGTCGGTTCCATCGGCTTGGGCTCGATGTAGAACTGACCGGTGAAGCCGATTTCTTTCGCGTAGGCGACGGCCAGATGAAGCAACCGAGCAAACTGCTCGCGCTCTTGCTGCATCTTGGTGTTCTTGATCGTGTCGTAGCCTTCACGACCGCCCCAGAACGTGTAGCCTTCTCCACCCAGGCGATGAGTGGCGGCGATGGCATGCTTTACCTGAGCCGCCGCATAGGCGAACACGTGTGGATCCGGGTTGGTGGCGGCTCCCGCCTGGTAGCGGGGGTGGGTGAACAAACAGGCGGTGCCCCAGAGCAACTTCACGCCGGTTTCTTTCTGCTTAGCTTCCGCGTGAGCAACGATCTCGTCGAGGTTTGCGCAGCTAGCGGCAAACGTCTCTCCCTCGGGAGCAATGTCACGATCGTGGAAACACCAGTAATCGACCCCGAGTTTGGTAAAGAACTCGAAGGCGGCATCCATGGTGTCGTGGGCGCGCTGCATCGGATCCGTCGCAACGTCCCAAGGTCGGTTGGTGGTCCCAACGCCGAATGGGTCCGCGCCCGTACCTTTGAATGTGTGCCAGTAGGACACGGCAAACCGGAGATGCTCCCGCATGGTTTTGCCTCCCACGACTTTGCTGGCATCGTAGTGCTTGAACGCGAGAGGGTTCTTAGAACCGCGACCTTCGTAGGCGATGGGGCTGGCGACTTCGGGGAAATAAGCCATGTTTCGCCAATAGATTAGCACCTTCGCCCCCTTATGGCACCACTATTAAGCCGCAGTTAGGGCGTCGTTAACTCAGTTTCCTTGGGTCCGGCGTATTTGTTTGCCTTAGCTCCCTTGCCTTCCACAAAGGGTTTGCCGCGAGTGTCTAGCTTCACCAACTCATCCTTGGTCTTGCCGTCGGCGAGGCGCCAGCGGTACCACTTGGCCTCCATCCAGCCCACTTTAGCCGAAGCGAGCGCGGTCGGAGCTTCGGTAGCTTTGAGTTCGGTCTGCCGCTTCACGGTGTAGTCATCCAGCGATGCGTACGGCGGGCGGTTCATGTCGTACTGGAACCAGCCGATTCCCGCCAAGATCGCAAGTCCCCCCGCGACAACCAAGGCGATGGATACCGACCTTTTCGGCGTCGTGAGCTCAACTTTAGGAATGAAGACTTGGATCACCGCGAGGGCCACCAAGTACAGCAAACTCGCCACCATGAAGGGGGCAATATACGAGCCGGTTACCTGAACCGAGCGTCCAACGAAGAATTGGAACAGCGTCACGCCGATCATGGCCGAGCCGTTGATAAGTCCAACCGCCATTCCCACCGAGCTCTTGGGAACGGTATCGGAGATGAGCGTGAACAGGTTGCTACTCCAGCCCTGGTGAGCACCGGCCGCGATCGCCGTAAACCCAACCGCCCACACGACGGCGGGCAGGCCGAGAACGGTGGGGATATTTACCAAGAACCCAACGCTGGCGACGGGAAGCACGGATAAGGCGCAAATCAACATGGCGGTCTTACGGGCAGGACCCACCGCTCTTCCTCGCTTGATAAAGTGCGAGGATAAGCCGCCTCCGAATACCGATCCCACATCGGCGATGATGTAGATCACCGGAATGGCGATGGCCATATACTCGGGCGCAACCTTGAACTGGTCCACCAAGAACTTCGGCATCCAAGTGAGATAGAACCACCACGGTGCGTCGGATAGGGCTTTGGCGATGGCCAATCCGTACACCGGTCGCAAGCTGAACAGTTGCCCAAAGCTCATCGCCGGACCCGAGTCGTCTCGGTCGCTGTGGATGAGTTCCCTTTCGGCTTCATTTACCTTCGGGTGTTCGTTCGGCGGACGGTACATGCTCCACCAGAAGAAGATCCAGATGATTCCGACCGCGCCGGTGAGTACGAAACACTCGCGCCAGCCCATGGTCTTGGCGATCAGTACGCCAAGGACGGGAGCAAGAATCGCCCCCAGATTTGCCCCGGCGTTAAAGAACCCCGTAGCGAGCGACCGTTCCCGCACCGGGAACCAATCCGTCATGGTCTTTACCGCCGCCGGATACATGCCCGACTCGCCAACGCCCAGCAGGAATCGAATGCCCATGAAGCCACTCAGACTATTGACCAACGCGTGGCCGATGCTGGCGACATTCCAGAGCATGAAAGAGGTGGCCAGGCCCCATTTGATGCCGACGCGGTCGATGAAGCGACCGACGAAAAGCATCGTGAAGCCATACGGCAGAATGAAACAGACATTGATGAGGGCAAGATCGGTCGGCCCTAGCTTCAGGTCATCTTCAAAGAACGGCACGAGCAGCGAAAATAGCTGCCGATCCATGTAGTTGATCGTGGTGGCAAAGAAGATCAATGCGCAGATGGTCCACCGATACCGGGTTACCAACGAACCTGAGTTTCCGGCGGCGGTCGGCAAACGCATTCTAGCTCTGGCTCCCTGGCGTACCGGCGCAGACGGATTCGATGCAACTTTGCATGGCGGCCCTCAATCTATCCCAAATTTGCTGGAAAAAACCCTATCCGGCGATAGAATGAAGCCGTAATGGTCAGCGTCGCCTTATTTGCCTTCGTTCCGTTAAGTTTCACCCGACCGATTCCGGGAGTAGTCGCTCCGGGAGCGGCGCTGCGCCAACTGGGCAAGGGCTTTTCGTTTACGGAGGGACCGACGGTGGATCGGGCGGGCAATGTTTACTTCACCGATCAGCCAAACGACCGGATTGTGAAGTGGGGCACGGACGGAACCGTCAGCGATTTTCTTAAGCCAGCCGGGCGAGCGAACGGCCTCTGCTTCGATAACCAACAGAATCTGTGGGCTTGCGCCGACGGAAAGAACGAACTCTGGCGGATTGATCTGAAGACCAAAAAGCCGTTGGTCGTGATCCGCGATTTTGGCGGGAAGAAGCTGAATGGCCCCAACGACCTTTGGATTCGTCCCGATGGTGGGCTGTACCTCACCGACCCGTTCTATCAGCGTCCGTACTGGGATCACAAGGCGATGGAGCAGGATTCGGAACAGGTGTATTTCTTACCGGCCGGAGGCAAGGCGCTGGTGCGGGTGACTACGGAGTTCACGAAACCCAACGGCATCGTGGGGACGCCAGACGGCAAAACACTCTATGTGGCCGACATTGGCGCGGGCAAGACTTACTCGTACGCGATCCAAAAAGACGGTCGGTTGACGGATCGCAAATTGTTCTGCGAACAGGGGTCGGACGGCATGACCATTGACTCCGAAGGCAATGTTTATCTCACCGGCAAGGGAGTCTCGGTCTATAACCGAGCCGGCGAGAAGATTGATCAAATCGACATATCAGAAAATTGGACGGCCAACGTATGCATCGGCGGCAAGAAGCGAAATGAACTGTTTATCACGGCGAGCGGGGCGATCTACGCGATCACGTTACGTACCACGGCGGCGGCACGCGAATAGCTACTTCGTAGTTTTAAGTCGTGACCGAAAGTTGGCTCGCGAAATTTCCCCCGAGCCAGGTTGAGAATAGGTCGAAACGAAGACGCACACAATTAGCGCGGCGATACCCTTCGGTGCCACCGACGTCGTCGGTGGGCTAACTGGGCGGAGAGCAGGGCTGGAAAGTGGAGCCTTCGACGAGAATCGAACCCGTGACCTCTTCTTTACCAAAGAAGTGCTCTGCCGCTGAGCTACGAAGGCGTGTCTGGTGGGTAGAGTAGGATTCGAACCTACGTAGGCTCTCGCCGACAGATTTACAGTCTGTTCCCATTGGCCACTCGGGCATCTACCCAGACGGACGCTAAAATATACCCCACATGGCGAAGCTTGGCACGCTCACAATCATCTGCGGATCAATGTTCGCGGGAAAAAGCGAAGAATTAATCCGTCGCGCCCGTCGTGCCCTGTACGCCAAGCGACGTGTTCAGGTGTTTAAGCCGGTGATCGACACCCGCTACGACGAGTCTATGGTCGTCACCCACGTGGGGGTAAAGCATCAGGCGGTTCCGGTTCTCAATGTCGCCAGTTTGCGGAACGAGCTGGACCCGGCGGTGCAATCGGTCTTCATTGAGGAGGCTCAGTTTTTCGACGCCTCGCTGGTGGATCTCTGCGTGGAATTGGCCGATAATGGCGTGGAAGTCGTATGCGCGGGACTCGATCAGGATTTTCGTCGGCAGCCTTTCGGCCCCATGCCAAAGCTACTCGCGGCCGCCGACGAAGTGGTCAAGCTCCGCGCCATCTGTATGAAGTGCGGGGCGATGGCCAGCCACACGCAGCGCATCATCGACGGCAAACCGGCGCTTAAAGACGACCCCGTCGTGCTAATTGGCGCAACCGAAAGCTACGAAGCCCGATGCCGAAACTGCTTCCGCCTACGCGGATAAAAAATCCCACCCGCGCTAGCGCAGGTGGGATTTCGGTTTTGCTTCTTGGTGGAGCTTAGCCTTCGACCCGAGTCAGTTCGACAGTGCCGTTCAACGGAGCCGGAGCACCTGCCATCGGAACGTTGATCCACTTGCCCGTGGTTTTCACCATGGAGAAGTCGGTCTTGTCGAGCCAGATGGTGTAGTCGCTCTTGGCACCTTCGGCCGCCTTTTCGGCGAAGTTGACTTCGATCTTAATGGTATCGCGGGTCCCAACCTTCTCATCCGCAACGTACTTGAACTTCGCGGTGGCTTCGGTGGCGCCGGTCTTGCTATCGGCCTTCAATTCCTTGGTCCAGGTGTCGCCAACCTTGACCG
>CANFJD010000192.1 GCA_947447315.1 Fimbriimonadaceae bacterium | reverse complement strand
TGGCGAGCGGTATCGGCGGCAAAAGCTTCCGCACCTTGCTGGCGAAGCTCGGTGACTCGTGCCGCCATCTGAGTTAACTGCCGCTCGGCAATCAGCCGGGTGGCGGCAAGTTCCTCTTCGGTGGCGTCGGCATCCGAAATCATATCGAGATCACGTTGCGCGCGGTCCCAAAACTCCAAAATGGCAGATTCGGATTCACCATACTTCCGGCGCAGCCGCTTCAGTAGGTCCAACCGCGCTTGGCGATTATTAGCTTCCTGCGGATCGGCTTCCAGGCTCTCCGTATAATCCCGGAGCCGATAGGCAAGATCATTGAGGACCGATTGGGCGCTGGCGAGAGAATCGCTGAGTTCGCTCAGTGATTCGTCGTAACGGACCACCGCATCTATCAGCTTGAACGCCTGCCCTACCCGATCGATGGCGGCACCTTCCTCGTCGGTCAATACTTGGAGGGCGGTCCGGGTGGCTTCGGCCAATCGCTCCGCGTGTTGCAATTGGCTCAGCCGTAGCTCGTGCTCCTCATACTCGCCCACCAAGGGCGCCGCTGACTCAATTTCCTGAATCTGGTAGCGTAGCAAATCTAGACGCTGCTCCCGATCTTGCACTCCTCGACGCAGATCATGCAACCGGCGATCCGCTTCACGAAACGCCGAAAGGGCGGCCTGGTATCCCTCGAGCGCTTCCTGTATGGGCAATCCCACGTAGGAGTCCAGATAGCCCAAATGCAGCTCGGGCAATAGAAGGCTCTGGTGATCGTGCTGGCCGCAAAGATCTACCTTAGCGCGTGCAAACTCGCGAAGGGTGGCTACGTTGGCCGATTTGCCGCTGATCTTCGCCTGGCTACGACCGCTCGCCAAAACTTCCCGCGTCACCTCTTCCCCGGCAAAAATTCCCGTCACCGAAAGTCGCTGGGCACCGGTCCTAATCAGATCGGTATCGGCCCGGGCACCAAGTAGCAGTTGCAGTGCATCAATCAACAATGACTTACCGGCACCCGTCTCCCCAGTGAGGACAGTAAAGCCAGCCCCGAAGGAAACTTGGGTTCTTTCGATGATGGCGAGGTTTTCGACGGTGAGTTCAGTCAGCATCTCGGGGGCACAAGGAAGACAACATTAGGACGCAAAAACGCCTCCGGTTGATGCAACCGAAGGCGAGGAGCGGACGAACCGTGGCGACCAGAAGTTGAATTACTTCTTATCTTTGAAACCCGGCAGGCGGCGGCCCTTGTAGTAGCCGTCAAGCGTAGCCGTGAATCGAAGGAAAGCCGGGTACACGCCAGATTGCTTGGTCTCTTGGACCTCGGGCATCACGGCGTTATAGTTGGTGCGGCGCAGCGCAGTTCGCTGGTGGCTAAAACGTCTCTTTGGGTTTGGCATTACTTCTTCTCCCGGTGCAAGGTCACCTTGCGAAGGTTCGGGTTATATTTCTTCAGTTCCAGACGCTCGGTAGTGTTGCGTCGGTTCTTAGTGGTGGTGTAATAGTTCTTTCCATCTTCCGTACAAACAATACGGATGATTTCGCGATTCTCGCCTTTCTTCGCCATGATCGTGCTCCATGCCGGGTGAGACCCAGCAAACGAAGATTATGCCAGATCGGGACTGCGGATTGCTACCTAGAACTCACTCGCCTTCTTAACTTGTGATTAATACGCCGACGATAAGGTTCAGAGGAGCCCATGGTCAAGCGCGCATTTACTCTGATTGAACTCCTGGTGGTGATTGCCATCATCGCTATCCTCGCGGCAATTCTCTTCCCCGTTTTCGCGCAGGCCAAAGACGCGGCCAAGAAAACGGCGTGCCTTTCGAACATGAAGCAACTGGGCCTGGGAGTGCAGCTGTACTTGACCGACTACGATGACCGTATGTTCTTCCGGTCAGGGAGCGCAAATTCTCGCTCCGGGCTTATCCCAACGGCCAATGCCAACCGCTGGTGGAACCTTCTGATTCCTTACGTCAAAACCAAGGACATTTATCGATGCCCGTCTGACAGTGAGCCCACCGCAAGTCGCGACCTAAACAACGGCACCTCGATTGCTCGTTCGTACATCGCCATATTCCCCGCCGAAAGCCTTCAACTCACCGCGCTACCAAATCCAACCGACACCACGGTTATCACCGAAAAGTGGGGACGTGACTATAACGGAGCCGTGGGCGATTCGTGGATTGAACCGTACAATGGAGACTTCTCGGTCGACTCCCACGATTCCAGCCGAACGTTTAAAGCGGCCGATCGCCACGCTAGGCAAATGAATGCAGTCTTCTTTGATAGCCATGCCAAAGCGAAAAGTGGTGGCGCTATTCGGGCGAGTAAGGACTTCACCGGTTGCGAGCTGATGTACTCGTTCCCCTTCCCCGGGCCCAACCCACCTACCGTGACCTCCACAAGTACCGCTCCTGGTCAACCAAATGTTTGCGCGAGCTTCACCTGGCCCTAAGCGTACAAACTAGACGGATGAAAGCGATTCTCGTAAGCATCGACGGCCTGCGCGCCGATGCGGTCACCTCCGAGACCACGCCTAACCTGGTACGGCTCGGTGAGATCGGAACTCGCGTCGTGGCACGGACGGTGATGCCCTGCTGTACTCTGCCGTGCCACACCAGCATGTTTCGTGGCGTGGATGCCACTCGACACGGCATCACCACCAATACTTGGCAGCCGATGGTCCGACCGATCAATTCCATCATGGATACGCTTCATAACGGAGATTTTCGGGTGGGAGGCTTCTTTAACTGGGGCGAACTACGCGACCTCTGGGCGCCTGGTTCCGTGGCGACATCGGTCTTCATTCGCGATTCCCACCGTCCCGAGGGCGACGTTCGCGTATACGAAGCATTTATGGCCGCGGCGAATGACCTGGATTTTGCGTTTGTCTACTTCGGCCATACCGACGAAGCCGGTCACGCGGCGGGTTGGATGTCGGAGACGTACCTGGGTGCCGCTGCGAATGCCGACAAACTGGTGGGCAAGATCATGGCCGACTTTCCGAGCGCATTTCTCATTGTAATGAGTGACCACGGCGGTCACGACCGCACGCATGGCACTGAACTAAAAGAAGACATGGAGATTCCATTCATCACAAACCGGCCCGTTCCGTTGCCATCCCCCATGATGATCTATCACACACCGGCGGTAATCGCTCGCGAACTGGGTATTAGGCCGGAACGCGAATGGGAAGCTTTGGCGTAACCGGACCGGAATACCCGGTGCTTCGTCTCAACCAGCCTAGAATGACTTTGTGGGTCTCGGACGTGCTCTGCTTTGCATCTTTCTGCCGCCGTTCGCGGTGTTGGACCGTGGTTGCGGGGCAATTTTGTTGGTGACGCTACTGTGGTTCATCGGGTGGATCCCCGGTACGATCGCCGCCATCCTGTTCTGCACTCGAAAAATCTAAGTCCAGCCCCTCAACCGGGTGATAAGCCGGAGCCAATCTCCAACCAGTTCCTGAGTCTGCGAACGGGGTTAAAAAGGCATCTTTGGCAGCTCGCCTAGAGGGTGTACCGCACTTTTCTCCGGTATCGGCCTGAAAGTCGAACCGTGAATAGCGGTTTCCTTCACGTTGGCGGATTGTCGGGCGAATTCCACTTTCAATTCGATACAGCGGGCCATGCCTCAACGATGACTGAAGAGTTACGCGTCCCCCTAAAATTAAACCAAAATGCATTACGTGCTCGGAGTCACTTCCTCACCAAAAGTATACGGGATGCGGTAAACGCCCGTTTCTGTGATGATAGCCGTGATCAATTGACCCGGCGTAACATCAAACCCAGGGTTATAAACGGGAGTTTCTTCCGGGGCGATCTTGACGCCTTCGATTTCGGTTAGCTCCGTCGCCGAACGCTCCTCAATTGGGATGAGATCCCCGGTCGGCAAGGTCGGATCTAGGGTGGATGATGGCGCCGCGATGTAGAACGGAATCCTATGGTGATGCGCCAAGACGGCCAACATATAGGTTCCTATCTTGTTGGCGGCATCGCCGTTTGCGGCAATGCGATCGGCCCCAGCTACCACGAGATCAATCTCCCCGGCGCGCATCAGGCTGGCGGCAACGCTATCGGCGATGCTGCGGAACGGAATGCCCTCTTTCTTCAGTTCGTAAGCGGTCAGCCGCAGCCCTTGCTGCCGCGGACGCGTTTCACAACTCGTCACGAAAATCTCCTTTCCGTTTTCATGCGCGGTGCGAATGATGCCCAAAGCCGTTCCGTGACCGGCCGTAGCGAGCGCGCCAGTGTTACAGATCGTCAGAATCCGGGCTCCGTGGGGAACCAGTTCGGCTCCGTGCCGACCAATCGCCCGGTTCATCTCCAAATCCTCCCGTTCAATTGCCTCCGCTTCATCCAGGACCCCGCCGGGGGGAACCGATTTCAGGCGGTCTAGCGCCCAGAACAGGTTGACGGCCGTGGGTCGCGATGCGCGAAGCACCGCGTCGGCTGCCGCGAGATCCTCACCGTGGTGGACGGCCAGGGCCATTCCGTACGCCGCGGCGATGCCGATCGCCGGCGCGCCCCGTACCGCCATATCCCGAATCGCGGCGGCGACTTCCCCACTGGTTCCTAGCTCCAACCACACCTCGCGATGGGGCAATTCCCGCTGATCCAGCAGGCGCAATAGCTCCCCATCCCATACCATTGGCGTAATTCGGCTTGCCATCGCTAAAGAACGGACCTCGAAACTTCCACGTTTCGCACGAACGGATCGAGACGGGCATGGACCGTGTCGCGATCAAAGAACACAAACTTCGTTTCGGTTTCGGGAGCCTCGAACAGGAGGTCAGAAAGCAGTCGCTCCATCATCGTGTGCAACCGTCGAGCCCCGATATTCTCGGTCTTCTCGTTAACCAATACGGCGAGCTCAGCGATCTCCTCGAGCGCTTCCGGCGTGAACTCAATGGTCACTCCGTCCACCTTCAGCAGCTCAATGTATTGTCGAGTGAGGGCGTTCTTCGGCTCCAACAAGATGCGACGGAAATCGTCTTTCTTCAGGCTCTCTAGTTGCACGCGGATCGGTAACCGTCCCTGCAGTTCCGGAATCAAGTCGCTCGGCTTCGCCATGTGGAACGCACCCGCAGCAATGAAGAGGATGAAGTCGGTGCGGACCGGACCGTATTTCGTGGCGACGGTACTGCCTTCGATCACCGGCAACAAGTCTCTTTGCACACCCTCGCGCGATACGTCTGGCCCAGAACTCCCTCCTGACTTAATGGCAACTTTATCAATTTCGTCGAGGAATATGATTCCCGTCTGTTCGGCGCGTTCAATCGCTTCGCGCTGGATCGCGCCGCGATCAACCATTTTCTTGCTCTCTTCCTCAATCAACATGGGGATCGCTTCGCGCACCGTCACCCGGCGAGAGGATCGACGGGAACCGAATGGTCCGCCCGGCATATTGGTATCCATCGCCATTTCCTCAATGCCTTGGTTGCTGAACACCTGTACAAACGGATTGGCCGCCTCTTCCACG
>CANFJD010000191.1 GCA_947447315.1 Fimbriimonadaceae bacterium | reverse complement strand
GGCGTCGTCCTGGTGCCAGGGGAATACGCGGTCACCCTCCGGGTACTTGAAGACACTCTGGTTCCAGTAAAGATCCACGTCGGGGCCAATGAGCTTGGTGGTGATCTCCACCCATTCGGGGCGGCTGACGAACTCGCGAATCAAGGGGTCGTTCTCGGCCAGGTGGTCGTTAAAACTGATTTCGCCCGCGCGGGAGATTCCGGAGTCTCCTTCGGCCCGAAGGCGAGCTTGAGCGGCTTCTTCGTAGGTTTCAATCGCCTGGGCGATATCGTTCATCTCTTCGACCGTGAAGACATTTTCCAGGACGAAATATCCCAACTCGTTAATCTGATCGATCTGCGCTGATCCGATGAGGCTCATATTCTCTATTAAACCGGGATTGGTGATCTATCGGCACGAGTAAATGAAAAATGCCCGACCAACTCGTAGTTGGTCGGGCATTTTCCTCTGGCTTACTGCTCGATCTTCTTGCCGGCGATGAGCTTTTCGGCGTTGGGGATCCACTTGCTGGGTCCGCCGCTATCGTATCCGTACTGTCCAAGAACCTTGCCGCTGGCGTTCAGGAATAGGATGGTGGGGTAACCCTCGATCTTGTACTTCTGAGCCAGACCAGCGTTCTGCTTCTTAAGCTCAGCGGACTGCGGCTTGGATTGCGGATAGTCCAGCTCCAGCAAGATCACCTTGCTGCTGGCCCATTTGGCGAACGACGGAGTGTCGAAAACTTCTTTGTGCAGGCGGATGCACCAGCCGCACCAGTCGGAACCGGTGAAATCGGCGAGGATCGGCTTGCCGGTCTTCTTGCTGAGGGCCATCGCCTTATTGGCGTCGGTCTCCCACTTGAGATCGCCCGCGAACGAGACGGCCGTTACGACCGAGAGAGCAGCGAGAGCCGCAAGTTTTGTAAGACCTTTCATCGATTTCACGATACTCTAAACGTTTCTATTTCCACCAGTGTTCCGTCGAATTCCTGCGCTGGGCCTAATCCTGCGTGAGGTCTCGGATTACGGCTTTGGTCATGCGGTCTGGACTATGGCTGAGTACCGCTACGCCGACACTTCCCCGACCGGTCGAAGGCACGGATCCCAACTTTTGCCAGCCAGCCGAGGTTTCGTACCAGGCGGTAACCGTGTCACCAGAGCGGGTGAGGCGAATGCGATCACCAAACTTCCAGTCTCGGGTGGATTCTGCCCCGGATGCGGTGGCCCCGGTTGCGGCGCGGGAAGCGAGTTGGAGCTCGCCCGACGGGAATGCCGAAATCATGACAAACGCGGAATTCGCTTCATACGATGATCTCAGCATCAGTCCGGCTTTCGCGTAAGAATTTGTCTCAAGAAGGGAATCGATCCGGACGGTTATAGAGAAATCCCCGGCGGCCGGGCGAGAGATAAATCGGAAAGCATCTTGCTGATTCCAAATATCGTCGCCACTACCGTAGACCGTAATGGCTCCGTTTTCTTTAACCAACCCGCCTTTCTTTGCCCCGCCGATATCGACAATATCCCAACCCGGAATCGAGTCATCCTTCGGCGCCTCCCAAATTGCGGCGGGGATTGCGGGAAGTTTGGGAAGGACTGGGTTCTTAGCCGTGAGCGCCTTTCGCAGGGGTTCGTTTACGCTGAGCGGCTCGGTTGCAAATGACTTTGCCCAAGTGATCATTTCTTCAAATGAGGATTTGTCGGGATCAATTCGGCGTGTTTTCTGGGTGTTCGCAACCATGCCCCAAGAGTCCTTATTCCCACCGTCGGCGGACAGAACTTTATACGCCCACATCGTTCCTAGCCAATGATTTTTGGCGTAAAGGTCGTAGTACCGCTGCATCATTCCCGCTCCGCCGGCGGCATCAAAAACCACGTTGAATTCGCCGATGAGGAATGGAACATTCAGGCGATTTTGAACTTTCTCGACGGATTCCAAGCCCTGAAGGTGGTAAGTATGGGTGAGCGGCGTAGGCGACCCGTTTCCGAACAAGCCGGGGTAGTAATGCATTTGGAAGCCAACGTTTTTCCAACCATTCTTCTTGGGATCTCCGTAATGCTGAAAGTCGTCGTAATTACCGTGGGCGAAGATGAGCTTATTAGGATCTGCCGCACGGACCGCCGGATACAGGCGCTTGAATAGTTCCACCTGTTGAGGCTTGGTGCCACCGTAAGGCTCGTTAAACAGGTCGTATGCAACCACGGCATTCCGATTGCGATACCGGGCGGCAATCTGCCCCCACAACCACGCGGCGCGTTCTTGGTTGGCGGGTTCGGTCCAAATCTTATTTTGGTCGCGACGCCCGGTATGGTCATAAACGCTCTGACCACCTTGGATGCCGTGCAGGTCCAGGATCACGTACATGCCGTGCTTCTCCGCTTCATTCACCGCACGGTCAATCCACTTAAATGCGTTCGGTCGCAGAGTTTTTGGGTTTTCGTCGCTCTCAAATAAGCGATAGTTCATCGGCAACCGGACCAGATTGAATCCGTAACTCTGAATGATCCTCCAGTCACGCTCCGTCATCCACGATTCCCGAAAGGTATCCATGATTTGGTCCTTTCGGGCTTCGCCCAATCTCTGGGCGAGTTTCGCTTCAAATCCGTATTGATCGGGATCAACGCCCGGCATGCCGAACATCCAAAACTCCTGCACCAGCCAATTGCCGAGGTTGCATCCCTTGAGGGTCACCGGTTTTCCCTTGGGGTCTAGCAGCAGTTCCCCGACGGGACGCAGGGGCGGCAATCCTCCCGCCAAAACCAAGGACAAAGCGACTGCCGACAGCATTACTCTAGTGTATTCCCGGAAGTGATTTAACGTTTGACCAATCGACACTCACGGAAAATTCATCGACCCATCCTCCGCTTCGTCCACTCCGGATTCCGGCCCTGTGCAACAGGTTAAGGAGAAGACATAAGCCGCCTGTCTGGGGGGCTCAGTCACCTTGTGGGTCGGCGGAATTCGTCAATCCTCGCTCGGGACTTCGATAGATCGTCACTGCCAAAGTGGCTCCCGCGCTGGCAATCTTAGCGATAGTTTGGTTGTCGATTAAGCTTGTGGACTCGAACGACCCGTTGCCGCATTGGTATCCGAGGTCGAGGCAACGGGTAAGACATCCCTGCCAAGCCTGGTGCTGATTGTCATCCAGGCTCTCAACCGCCGCGAGAATACTAGCGATGGCCCGCTCCGAAGTCGGCCGCACCAGATTTGACTCGAAAGTCGCCCTCCAGACCCCTCCCTTGACGGTGACATCGCCAAGCAAATAGAGGCCGTTACTCGTCAGGGCGCTCGCCAAGGTGCGCAGGTCGAACCGAGCCTTTAGCATGAGGTCGGCATTCAGGAAAATGGCACCCATTTCGCAGTCTTACCCTCTTAACGATACAATCTCGGTTGGCAAAGTCGACATCCGCCTCCGAAAAGATGACGGACACGCGGACACCGATTCACATAGCACTTGGGCCGCTACCATGATGCGCACTTCCTCAATTCCCAGTCGCTTGAGGAACCAGCATGAGGTTCTGCTTCAGTCAGGGCGGAGGGCTACTTTTTAGTCTCTTTAAACAGCAGCGCGTCGGAATTGATGCAAAAGCGCAAGCCGCCTTTATCCGATGGGCCGTCGTCGAAAACATGACCGAGGTGACCATCGCAGCGGGCGCAGAGCACTTCATCCCGAACCATGCCGTAGCTGGTGTCCTTGCGGGTCCACGTATTCAGCTTGCTCACCGGCTGAAAGAAGCTCGGCCATCCGGTGCCCGAATCGAATTTCGCGTTCGACTGGAACAGCGGCAGGTTGCATCCCGCACATGAATACACTCCAGTTAGGTGATTGTCGTGGAATCGACCACAAAACGCCGCTTCGGTGCCATGGGCACGAAGGATTTCGTACTGCTTGGCGGTCAAACGCTTCTTCCACTGGGCATCCGTTAGCACAACTTTGTCCTTTCGTTTTGGCGAACCAGGAGTCGGGCCCGCGATACCCTTGGCCTCGTCTGGTGGTCGCATCTCCGGAACTTGGGCAATCGCGCGATTGAAGGAAAGAACGTAAAGACCCACGCCCAGCAGCAAGGCGAGCGACACGAATGATAACGATTTATTCACACTGTTTATAACGTCATGAATGCGCTCGGAATATCCCTAGAGGCCAAAGATCGGGCCGGGCTTTTACGCGATGTCGCGGCCGTGGTGGCTGACGCAGGAGGAAACATTGAAGGAATCCTGCTGAAGAATGGCCCAACTGTCCGACTCACATTCGACATCAGCGGTTTGACGCAACCAGAATTGCTCGTGCCTCGCTTAGCCGAGATTCCCACGGTCACACGCGTGGAGTCCGTCTCCAGTGCAACGACGGTCTTTGGAAAGCGGGTTATCGTGATCGGCGGCGGAGCCCAAGTGGCGCAGGTGGTGATTGGAGCAGTAGGAGAAGCCGACCGCCATAACCTTCGCGGAGAGCGCATCTCCGTGGACACCATCGCTCTGGTCGGCGAGGAAAACCTGGCCGAAGCGGTGCGGGCGGTGGCCCGCCTCCCGAGGGCTTCCATATTGGTCCTAGCCGGAAGCTTAATGGGCGGGGCGATTTCGACTGCGATTGATCAACTCAGGGCGGAGACGGGAATCCCCGTAATCAGTTTGAACATGGCGGGCAGCGTGCCCGCTCATGCTGATTTGGTGGTTTCCGATCCCGTTCAAGCCGGCGTGATGGCGGTGATGGCCATCGCCGACACCGCCAAGTTTGATATCACTCGCCTCAAGAACCGGCAGTTCTAGACGCTACTTCACGTATTCACGAAGAACCGCCTGCACTTCGGGACTGCCGCTCACCGTCTCGGGAGGCGGTGCCCCTGCGTCCAACAGTAATCGGACGCTGCGAGGATAGTCGCCATCCTTCCGCCAACCATGAATCGACCCGTAAATGCATGCCCCCAGCGGAGTGCCGCCGTAAGCATTGCGAACGGTCAAGTCTGGCTGATACGGCAAGATGGCCTCAATCACATCATCGAAACCGTGGAAAGCCGCCCGATCGATGGCCGTAGACGCCTCGCCCCCGCGAATGTTGGGGTCAAATCCCAGTTCCAGCAGTAACCGCACGCAATCGGTCTTCCGAGCCCAAGCGGCGTCGGGCAGCAGTCGCAAGTCATGCGACCCGAGAGTCGGTAAGCGGTTAGGATTCTCGGCCAGCAGCATTTGCGCGGCTTCGCGGTCGCCCCGCCAAGCAGCCATCACCAGTCGGAGGCCGGGACCGGACCTTTCCCAAAGCAACCGGTAGGTTTTCTCCCGACCATGGTGGGTGGCCAATTGATGTAGCGCTACGTTACCGATGGTGTAACTATAGATATGCGCTCCCGGTGCCGCGGGAATCCATGGATTTCCGGGATCGAGCGGACGACGAGAAATCGCCCCCAGATCCGATTCTAGCAGTCGGTTCAAGAGATCAGTATCATCCAAAATGACGGCAGTAAAAACATCCGGGGTGGCGCCGCGCTCGATCAAGCGGCGCAAGATCGGTTCGTCCAGAATGCGAAATTGCGCCGC
>CANFJD010000190.1 GCA_947447315.1 Fimbriimonadaceae bacterium | reverse complement strand
TCGGCAAACTTCAGATTCGACGAGAGCACGGGGAAAGTTGCGTTCTGAATGTAGGTCGCCAACGTCTTGGGTCCGCGATCAAATTCATGATTCCCCAGGGCCATCGCCTGCAAACCCATCGCATTAAGAATCGCTAGGTCGGCGAGTCCTTCATAGACATTGAAATAGATCGTCCCCTGAAACGTGTCACCCGCGTTCAAGTAAATCGGGTTGGGATCCGAAGCTCGGTACTTCTTGAGCAGCGTCGCGATCCGTGCGTAACCGCCGTATGGCTTCTTCGCGATCATTGTTGGCTCGATGTGAGCATGCAGGTCGTTGTTGTGAAGGATTGTCACCGTAATCGGTCGATCTGCCCGGGCAGTTCCCATCTGCCCCATCACCATCAATCCAATCCCTGCCCAGTATCCGCTCAGTCGCATGCAAAAATTGTACGCGCCCCGCGTGCAATCAGTCGCGCGATTCTTGAGATTGGCGGGATTCTTTAACTGATATTGGAACTTCGGAACGCGGTTGCGACATCGAACAACTCCTGGTGATGCCGAACAGCGAGCTGACGATCAGAAATGCGATGTAGATGGTGTACGGACTTTTCCCAAAAAGGCCAGAAACGTTGCGTTTGATCCCGTAAACGTATCCTGACCAGCTGAACGGAATTTCCAACTTTCCGCACTCGGAACAACGAATTCCTGCCGGGCCGTTGATGGCGCATCGCAAACAAACCGGCTTCCCACACTTCCCGCATGACAGCCGAGTGAGTTCCCGCTTGTGTCGGTAACAGGGGACGGCGTCCGCTTCCGTCGGCGCACTGGGACGCTGCACCGTCGCCATTTCAATGCCACACCGGCTGCAGAACTTTGCCGAGGGCTCGTTCATTTTTCCGCAGCGAGGGCATTCCATTCGACTCAGATTACCGAAATCAACGATGCGCACCACCCTGGAAAAACCGAGAAATCGCGTAGAATCTGGCCCACGTGATCGCGCCTCTGTTAAACATCCTCGCTGCATCTTTCATGGCCGACGCCACCGAACCCGTGGTAACGCAACACACAATGCAACTCCACGGGGCGAAGTTGGAATACACCGCCACGGCGGGTCAACTTCCGCTGAAAAATGATGAGGGCGATACCGAGGGACGAATTTTTTTCGTTGCCTACACCAAGCCTGGCGTTCCACTCGGCACTCGGCCAATCACGTTCGCCTATAACGGTGG
Source organism: Fimbriimonadaceae bacterium (assembly GCA_947447315.1). Taxonomy (GTDB): domain Bacteria; phylum Armatimonadota; class Fimbriimonadia; order Fimbriimonadales; family Fimbriimonadaceae; genus Fimbriimonas. The sequence continues at coordinate 4,321 of CANFJD010000190.1, read as the reverse complement.
CCCCGGCTCCAGCTCTATCTGGCTTCACATGGGCACCCTGGGGCCCCGCCGCACACTGCTAAATGACGACGGTTCATTCCCAAAGCCTCCCTTCAAGCTGGTCGACAACCAAGAAACCTGGCTCGACGACACTGATGTGGTCATGGTTGACGCCATGGGTACTGGCTACAGTCGGCTAGACAAAAAGGACCTTTCCAAGAAGTACTACAGCCTGCGTGGTGATATCGCCGCCTTTGGCACCTTCATCAAGAACTACCTGGCCAAATACAACCGTTACTCGTCGCCCGTATTCCTGTCCGGAGAGAGCTACGGCGGGATTCGCAACGCCGGATTAGCCGCTTGGCTATTGGAAAATGGCGTCGCGTTGAGCGGGGCAATTAGCATCAGCGGAAGCAACAATTTCCAAACGCTCGATGGAGGTCGCGGCAATGACCTGCCCTTCATCACCTTCCTGCCCACGATGGCGACCACGGCGCAATATCACCATCGCCTCAAATCGAAGCAATCGCTCACCGTAGACAAGTTAGCCATGGAGGCTCGCGACTTTGCCGAAGGCGATTACGCTCAGGCACTCCAGAAAGGTTCCGCTCTCACGGAGAGCGAAAAATCCAAGATTGCCAACCGAATGAGCGAGTACATCGGACTATCTCCGAAGTACATCCTCGGATCTAACCTTCGCATTCCCGAGTTCCGATTCTTTAAAGAGCTGATGCGGGACGAAAACGTCATCATCGGACGCTACGACGGTCGCTTGACCGGGTCCGACTCGACCTCCGCTGCCAACGGTCCCGAATTCGACCCCAGCGATGTCGCCATTACGGCTCCGATGTTCAGCACTTGGATGCATTACGTTCGAACCGAATTGAACTACCAAACCGAGGATCGCTATCGAATCTTTAACGACACCGCCGACGGGTGGGACAACAACACCGAAGAGGGCTATCCGGATACCAGCGAGAATTTGCGGCAAGTACTCACTCAGAATCCGTATTTCAAGGTGTTTTTCGCCATGGGTTATTACGATTTCGCCTGCAACTTCTCGGCAACGCTGTACTCGGTAAACCACAGTGATCTGGGTCCCAATCAGTTGTCACGGCTCAGCTACGGCTACTACCCGGCGGGCCACATGATGTACATCGATACTGCCTGCCGACAAAAACTTAAGAAAGACATCTCGGCGTTCTACGCTTCCTGCCGAGGCTGAGTAACATAGCGGGCGAAACAATGGGGTTCACCTACTTACAAAAAACGTTTTCGATTGACGACGTCGCCGGTATGACCGAAGCCATGCACGAAGATGGTTTCGCCCTCGTGCCCGGCGTACTCTCTCCCGACGAGGTTCTGGCCGCCCGGGCGGCGATAGACCATCTGAAACCGTTCGGTTTCGACCACATGGGGATGACCGAACACTACAAGTGCGTCTTTAATCGCGATCGCTTCTTCTTCGACCTGCTTGATCGTCCGGGTGTGGTGGATCTAGCCGAAGCCACGATGGGTGAACAGTGCCACATCATCGGTCAGACGGCTTGGAAAAGCCATCCTGGACATAACGGCTGGTCGCCCCACATCGATCACCATCTTGTAACCGTCACCGAAGATATTGCCAGCGACCGCACGAAATACCCCATCTACCTCTGTACGGCCCATTTCTACCTAGACGACCTCGACGAAACCTTAGCGCCCACCTATGTCATCCCGGGCAGCCACAAGTCGGGTACTAACCCCGGCTGGGGCAAAGATCCCGAGCTGACATGGAAGGGCCAAAAGCTTGAACCCGTGCTCTGTCAAGCGGGCGACATGCTGTTCTTCCGCAGTGAACTGTGGCATACCGGTAGCCGCAACACTTCAGAGCGAGTCCGGTATCTGATTCAGAACCACTACTCGCACAGAACCATCTCCAACCGCTTCTCCCCCTGGCCCTTCTCGTTCAATCAAGAATTCCTGGCTACCGCGAATGACCGGCAGTTGCGGCTGCTCGGAAAGCATCCGGAAGGGGCGTACGGCTAGTGTTAGAAGGCCGGCGGATTATGATCGTCGGCGGGAGTCGCGGCATCGGTGCCGCGACCGCCATCCGGTGCGCGGAGGAAGGTGCCGATGTGGTGATCACTTACCGCAGTAATTCGGCCGCCGCCCAATCGGTGGTAGAGCAAATTGAGCTCTGCGAAGTAAACGGTCACGCCATCAAGGCCGATGCCACCGACGAGCTCGAGATGGTGGCTGCTTTTGCCAAGGCGGGCCCACTGGACGGCTTAGTCATATCCGCCGGAGTCTTCGAGCCCGCCCCGATTCGTGAAATGACCCTGGATTTCTGGAACCGGGTGCTGGCGGCAAACGTGACCAGCAGCTTTTTGGCCATCAAACATTCGCTGAACACCCTGAACGCCGGCAGCATTGTCTTAATCTCCAGCACGGCCGGTCAACGCGGGTCCAGCGTATACAGTGCCTACGCCACCGCGAAAGGCGCGCAGATCATGTTCATGCGATCAATGGCAAAAGAGTTGGCGCCCAGCATCCGCGTGAACTGCGTAGCCCCGGGCTGGACGGAAACTGATATGGCCGATTCCTCCCTAACGGAGCTCGGACGTGAGGAAGTAGCCAAGTCCTTCCCCCTTGGGCGCATCGGTCAACCCAACGATGTCGCCGACGCGATTGTTTTTCTGCTGTCCGATCAAAGCCGATTCATAACCGGATCCACCGTCACGGTTGACGGTGGATTCGATATGCGCGGTTAGAACGAATAGTCGGCTTCGCCGACTTCTTCCAGGTACTTGGCCAGGATATCGATGCTGGCCTGAACGTCGGCTTCGTGCACGCTCTCGTTAACCGTGTGGACGTAGCGGGTGGGAATGCTAAGCGTAAACGCCGGGATACCACCGTGCAACCGCTGAACGCCACCGGCATCGGTTCCACCCCGGGTGAGAACCTCGATCTGGTGCGGAATTCCATCGCGCTTGGCGATCTCGCGGAAGTGGCTCACGATCTTGGGGTGGCAGATGAGACTGCTATCCAGCACCTTAATCGCGGTTCCCTTGCCCAGCTTGGTGATCGATTCCGACTCCGGCACGCCGGGAATGTCGTTGGCCAAAGTAATATCGAGCGCAATCACGACGTCGGGGGCGATGGCGGCACCCGCCGCGGCCGCACCACGGAGACCAATCTCCTCTTGGGTGGTAGCAACGGCATAAATATCCGCGGAATGAGCACCCATCTTCTTGATCGCCTCGATCATTACGAACACTCCCACCCGGTCATCCATTGCCTTACTCGAAATCAGGCTGCCGATCTGCTCCATCGGTCGGTACATCGTGACCGTATCGCCAACTTCCACCTGCTCTCGAACGGCGTCACCGCTGAGACCGGTATCAACAAAGAAGTCGTCAAGCTTCTGACCCGACGCCTTCTCAGAATCACTTAGCAAGTGAGCGGGCTTCGTACCGTGCATGAGTACGCCCGGGAGTAGTCCGTTCTTGGTGCGAACCCGCACCCGCTGGCTATTCATTTGGCGAGGATCCCAACCACCCAGCGCGGCAATGCGAATAAATCCGTCCTTATCTATGTGCTTCACCACGAAGCCGATTTCATCGATGTGAGCGGCGATCATGACCTTCTTGCCGCCCGTTCCCTTCTTAACGGCAATGACGCTACCCATGGCGTCGGTCTTCACTTCGCCAAACGGCGACAGTTCGCGGCGGACAATCTCGCGGAGATCTTGCTCCGCCCCAGGGGCACCGTGGGCTTCCACAAGCTCACGCAACAGCTCAATGTTCATGCCGTTTGAGCATACCGGCAAGCCACAAACAGCCGGGGCGCGGACTGCATGCAGTCCGCGCCCCCTTCGCCAGTTGATCTTTTCGCTTACGCGCCGACGGCAAGGTAAGCAAACCCCGTGATCGTACTGCCCTTGGCTTCTTCGCTCAAGAACTGCGTGACAGTCTTGCTGGCATCTGCGTAGAACGGCTGCTCCAGCAATACCACGCGCTTGATGAATTCCTTGTTGATTCGTCCCTGAGCGATATTCTTGGCGATGTTTTCCGGTTTCCCTTCCTGAATCGCGCGCTCGGTTTCGATCTTCAACTCGGCTTCCAGCTTCTCCTGCGGCAGCTCTTCCTTCGTCAGAACTTCCGGCGGGAAGGCAACGATCTGGATGGCAACCTTTCGCACGGCATCGGAGGCATCTCCGTCAACCGTAACGACCGCACCCTTGGTCTTGTCGTGGTGAACGTAGGTAACCGATTCACCCTTCAGCACCACGTGCTTGGCAACCTTGCTGTTCTCGCGGAACTTCGCGGTGGCTTCGGTGGCAATCTCATCGAACTTAGCC
>CANFJD010000189.1 GCA_947447315.1 Fimbriimonadaceae bacterium | reverse complement strand
GAATCATCTTGCTGGTGCCGTTCTACGTGTTTTCGTACCGGATGTTTTTGAAGCACATCCGGCTGGTATCGCAGGAGCAACGACGGCTCTACGATGAGATGCTGGGCAAATTAGCGGAGAAGATTGCCGGTATCCAGGTGGTGAAGGCGTTTGTAACGGAGGACCGCGAGCGGTCTTCGTTTATGCAATCGGTGCGAGAGAAGTTTCTTTCCGACATGCGCCAGGTGCACTTGAATCGCCGGTTGGGGTTGGTGAGCGGCGCGATTTCGGCGTTGGGAACCGGGTTGGTTTATGCCTACGGTGGGCAATTGGTCCAGCAAGGCGAGATGACCACCGGCAAGCTGGTGGCAATGACGTTCTACATCGGATTTGTTTTCAACCCGGCAGTGCGCGTGGTGGATTTCAATAATGCGCTGCAATGGGCAGTAAGCGCGATGGACCGGGTTTTCCAGACTCTGGATACGCGTCCGGATGTGTTGGACAAACCGAACGCAATGGCGCTGCCGCCAATTTCGGGCCGAGTTGAGTTTCGCAACATGTCATTTGCCTACCGCGACGGTCGCGAAGCCCTAAAGAACATCAACTTGGTGGTGGAGCCGGGCGAGGTGGTGGCGATTACGGGTCATAGCGGGGCAGGGAAAACGACTCTCATGAACCTCCTGATGCGATTCTACGATCCGACCGAGGGATCGGTGATCGTGGAGGGGCACGACTTGCGTGATGTTCGGCTGGAGACGTTAAGACGTCAGGTGAGTATGGTGGCGCAGGAGAACGTGCTTTTCAGCGTCACCATCCTGGAGAACATCCGTTACGGCAAACGAGAGGCAAGTGAGGAAGAGGCGGTTGCCGCATCGAAGGCGGCGGATCTGCACGATTTTGTGATGTCGCTACCGGATGGTTACGAGACCATGATTGGGGAGGAAGGAGTGAAGCTTTCGGGCGGTCAAAAGCAGCGATTGGCTTTAGCCCGGGCCTTGGTCACCGATCCTAAGATATTGATTTTGGATGACGTCACGAGCGCGCTAGATGGTGAAACGGAGGCGCGGGTACAGGATGCCTTGCGGGTGGTGATGAAGGGACGAACGACGTTTATCATCGCCCACCGCCTGTCCAGCGTGGTAGATGCCGATCGAATCCTCGTGATGGAGGAGGGCCGAATTATAGACAGTGGCCGCCATTACGACCTGATCGACCGCGAAGGGCCATATCAGGATGCATACCGAGAGCAATTCCGTAGCGCGCTTGCGATGGTGTGAAGGGATCAGCGCGGTTATCTCGGGTGTAAATCGGGTCAAGGTTGCCATGGTCTTATGTTTCTAACCGGCAATTTGAACCTAAATTCGGACTTTGTCTACTAAAAGGGTAGACGTACGATGCAAGAATTTTCGGGAAAAACGGGTCAAATCGTGCACAAAACGGGTTGAACCGTGCTTAAATAAATCCATGAGAGTTCGGAAGCAACGGATTGCCACCGAACAACTCGGTTCGCCGAGCAGAGAACGGTAGGTCCACGGACTGGGACATTCCGTTCTCACTCATTTCAACTTTTGTAACTTCTGATGATAGCGCATGGACGCAAAGAAAAACCGATACGAATTGCGTTATGGCGAGCCAGATGGCTCTACGGTAGACGATAAGAACCGCATCGTTATTGGTCCGGAGAAGCAAGCTCTCCTTGGTAAAGATTTTGCCTTTTGGATTGGCAAGTACGGATTTCTGGAGGCTATTTCTGCGTCTGAACTTGAGATTGAGATAGACCGGATGGAATCGGCCGGGGTGCGTCACGAATCTGCCCAGCACATAACGATGATGCTGATAGCCAACGTGAAGCGAAACAATTCGGTGCAGGCTAATAATCGCGTGCCAATCCCTTCGGTATTGGCGAAGCTACTCGGTTTTGAGAAAGGTGTGGAAGTGGTTGTCGCGTCGTTAGGAAATTCTTGCGTGGTAGCCAGTGCGAAGGATTGGAAGGCATTTCAATCAGATCCGACCCCGTGGTTGAAGCGATTTAAGTTTGTCAATGATGCGCTAAAAGGAGTTGACGAAACATATCGTCCGAACTTTGCGGAGGAGACACCGTGATTCCGCAGCCCTTTCATGATCCCGTGATGGTAGACGCAATTCTACGCCATTTCAATTTGCGTCCGGGAAGCGTTGTGGTTGATGGAACCATCGGGTTAGCAGGACATTCGTTACGGTTTAGTGATCTGATTGCGCCGGGGGGAGTGATTTACGGATTCGATTGGGATAGCGCGATGCTAAAGATTGCGCAAGAGCGTCTGGAAACTAAAACTAACATTACCGTGCGGCTGCATAACAAGGATTACCGACAGATCGGCGATGTGCTCGATGCAGATGGAGTGATGGCGGATGCGACATTGCTGGACATGGGGCTTAATAGTGCGCACCTTGATGATCCTTCTCGCGGGATTAGTTTTAAGCATGATGCGTTTTTAGATATGCGTATGAATACAGACGCCGGGGAAACGGCGGCGGACTATTTGAATTCGCGGTCGGCCGCCGAAATCGAAGACGCGCTTTTTAAGTACTCCGATGAGAGGTGGGCGCGGGCAATTGCTAAGAAGATAGTGGAGCGGCGGACGTTGGCTCCGATGCGGACAACGACGGACCTTGTAGAAAGTGTTTTGGCGGCGGTGCCGGTGGCGGCGCGTGAGAAGCGAATCCACCCAGCTACTCGCACATTTCAGGCAATAAGGCTGGCGGTTACGAAAGAACTGGAAAACCTAGAAGAGGCGGTCGGTAATGCGGCGGATCACCTTGCTCCCGGGGGGACAATTGCAGTACTTACATACCATTCTGGCGAAGACCGCGCAACGAAGCTGGCGTTTCGCGCCCGGCATAACCATGGATTTACGGACGTTACCCGTAAGCCTGAGCTTCCGACCGAAGCCGAGATTTTGCGTAACCCCCGAAGCCGAAGCGCCAAGTTGCGGGTTCTTCGCCGAGATTTGCCGGATGCCAATGGAATGGCTTCCGGAGTTAATGCAATTCAATATCCAAAAATTGGAGTACAAGGATGAGCACCCCATTAATTGATCGTGAATCGACCAGTCGCCCGACCCTGTCGGACATTCGCCAATCTCCGTCGTTCGATGTTCCCAAGAACGTACGGACCCAGCCGTCAGGCGCAACGTCTAAGCGTGCTGGAGCGGGGGCGGGCCGTTCCTCCGCGGCGAACCTAAATTTTGAGATGCCGACCGCGGTAGATAAGAAGGGCCGACCGATTTCGGACGCGGCGATTGCGTCACGCCGCCGATTTAGGACGGGGGCAGCAAGCGCGATGATGGCGGCGGTTGTCTTTTCTTCGGTGACTCTTCTTACCGCCGGAGCAAGTACTCTCGTGGCCCGGGTCCGATTAGAAAGTGCCCGTAATGAAGGGATCTCGGCGATCAGTCGGAGCCGGGCGGCGCTCGCCTCCATCGATCGGCGAACCCGAGTGGGCGGTAGCGCGAACGGTTATCTGGCGGGTGGCGAATTGGATCAGTGGGCGACTACGGTTGGCTTCACGGACGCGCCACGGGGTGCTTCCACGGCGCTCGCGAGCCGGGTGCCGGCCGTCGAAAAACCACGAGGGAAATCCTCGTCGGTTGCTTCTTTGATCACTTCCGGTCCGTCTGTAAAAGTGATCCGTGTTGCCGCCCGCTAAGTACTCGAACTATCGCCCGCTGGCAATTACACTTGGGCTTGGGTTTGTCGCTGCGTTTGGCACCCAAGCGTATTTGCAAACGGTGAATTCAGAGCACGTGCTGGAGACGGCGAAGAAGGTCAATAAAGGGGCCCGCAAAACCACGCTTTATGGCGTTCGCGGCAGCATTTATGACCGAAACGGACAGCCACTGTCGGTTAACGGATCGATGGTGGATATTTCCATCACGCGCGGCAAAGTGCCAGAGACGGATGGTTTTTGGCTGGCGGTGTCCAACGTGACGGGTATTCCTTCGGCTGAGTTGGCGGACCGGGTCTTGGCCCTGCCGCCTCCCACGACCGATGGAAAGACGAAAGCGGTTAGCTGGTCGCGCCGATTTACTCAGTCTCAGTGGGATGATTTTTCGCGCGTTGTTCGGGAATGGCGGGCGGACGGCTTGTCGGCGGTTCGGAGTAGCAGGCGGGAGAATCCGCTGGGTGCGGCGGCCTCTAACATCGTCGGGATTATTGCCGATCAGGAAAGTGGTCCGGTAAAGACCGAGTTGGAGTATGCGCAGGATGCGGTGCTACGGCCCGAAAATGGCTCGATCACCGCATATCAAGATCGGAATGGCTACATTTTGCCTAACCGTGTGATTGATCCCGGAAAGCCGGCAGTTAACGGTCAAGATATCCGGCTCACGATTGATTCGGAAGTGCAGAAGACGGCATACGATGCGTTGAAGACGCTGGTGATGCGTGAGCAGGTTGAGGGAGCTTCGGCGGTGGTGATGATTCCGAAAACGGGCGAGATTCTCGCAGCCACTAGTTTTCCCAGCATCGATCCAACCACCGGAGTTTACGATGGATTTACCCCTCAATATGCGAACAAGCCGCAGACGATTACGGTAGAGGCGGGGTCCACATTTAAGACGATCACTTTGGCGATTGCTTTGCAGGAAAAGAAGACGACCCTACACGACAGCTACATCGATTGTCCCATGTGGTTTAAGGTAGGAAAAAAGCTGATTCACTGTGATCGTTCCCACAAGGTTCACGGACACATGGATTCAGTGAAGGCGATTGCGGTGAGTTGTAACAAGGCTGCGGCGACTTGGGCGATGGCGGTGGGTCCAAAGAAGTTTCAATCCTATTTTAAGCGGTTGGGATTATTGGCGAAGCCCGGCATTTTTTCTCCGGCATCCGAGAAATTTGGCAAGTTTGATGATACGGATTCGGCGAAAATACTTCAGACTGCCACAGTTGGATTTGGACAGAACATACAGTTGACACCGATTGGTTTGCTGACGGGATTCGCCACCATCGCGAACGATGGAATTCGTCCCACCGCCCATCTGATTGACCGGATTGGTGATTCTCCGGCACCGATGCCGACGGTTGTGGACCGAAAGATTGACGTGGCGCAGGGGAATGCAACGGCGGTAGGCGAGCGGATCTTCTCGCCTGACGTCTGCGCCGAAGTGAAGGAAGCGATGAAGGCCGTTTTCTACTCCGACGGGGGCACGGGTAAGAACTTGAAGATTCCCGGTTTCACCCTCGCCGGGAAAACGGGCACGGCGGAGACCGGAAAGAATCGGGAGGGTCGTTCCGCAAACTTTATCGGATTCATCCCCGCGGAAAAACCGGAAGCAGTGATCTTGGTGATGATTCAGAACCATCGCCGCAAGTTTTACGGAGGGGTGTATGCGGGTGAGGTGTTTCAAAAGATCGCGCTCACCTGTATTGATCAGCTCCAGATTCCTTGTACCGATCCCGCCGCATTCCGCCAGTGGCGTCAGGAGCGGAATGAAGAGGAAAAGAAAAAGCAACAGGAGAACCGACGCTTGGCCGCGAAAAGTGCGGGCCGCCGGGAGGGAGTGTGAGCTATGACGAAGCGAGTTTGGGTTGGAAACAGTACACGGGGATTCAAATGGATTCGCGAAAAATCCGG
>CANFJD010000188.1 GCA_947447315.1 Fimbriimonadaceae bacterium | reverse complement strand
CCTGGCGGCCGAGGTGCCGGCATCAACGGGGTTGGCGAAGGCAGAATTTCCGGCGGCGAATACGCGTCAGGCGTATGAATCGGGGACGGAACCGCGCGATGAGTGGCACGTGCCGGGGGCCGAGTCCAAGATTTTTCAGGTCCGATTGGCGGATGGAAGCACGGTGAGTTACGCCTGGTATCGCTTTGTAGATCAGCCGTCGATGCAGCGGGCAGGTTTATCCGGCGACGAAAAAATTCGGTTGCAAGCGCTGGTGGAACAGATTCATCGACACTGGACATCCGACAAGAGCTATTTACCGCCACCTAAGGCGGGCAGTTTGGCGAGTTTGGATCCGGCGATGTTTGTGAAGCCACCGAAAGGAATGGAGGTGGGCTACGTCCCGATCGTCATTCGACAGGCCGACTTCTAAGGCAACTTGTGGGGGCGGCATTCGATTCGCCGGTACCCTATAGGGAATATGTCCGTCCGTGTTCGCTTTGCGCCGAGTCCCACTGGGTTACTGCACGTGGGTGCGTTACGTACCGCGCTGTTTGTCCAATTGTTTGCCCGTAACCAGGGCGGCAAGCTGTTTTTACGCATTGAGGATACGGATCGGTCTCGCTACAACCCGGCCAGTGAGCAGGAGTTCATCGAGACCCTGAATTGGGTGGGAATTACGTTCGACGAGGGCCCGCACGTGGGCGGCCCGCACTCTCCGTACCGACAGTCGGAGCGTAAGGAAGCCGGAATCTACGCGCCCTTAGCCCAGCAATTAGTAGATGCCGGGCATGCGTACCCGGCGTTTGATACGGCGGACGAGCTGACCGAGATGCGCGAAATACAGCAGATCAATAAGCAACCGACGGGCTATTTCGGTGGAAAATGGCGCGATGCCACGCCGGATATGGTGGAGGCGGCGAAGGCGGAAGGGAAGCCTTACGTGCTGCGGCAGCGAGTTCCCCGAGGCATCAAGATCACGGTGGAAGACGCGATTCGGGGGCGAATCGAATTTGAGAGCGACACGCTGGATGATTCAGTACTGATCAAAACGGACGGAATGCCGACCTACCACTTTGCCAGCATGGTGGATGACCATCTGATGGAGACGACGCACATTATGCGTGGCGAAGAGTGGGTGAGCAGTTCGCCCAAGCACGCGCTGTTGTTTGACCAGTTTGGATGGCCGCGACCGACGTTTATTCACTTGCCGGTGATTGTGGGAAGTGACGGCAAGAAGCTTTCTAAGCGGCACGGGGCAACGCGAGTCCTGGACTACATGGCGCAGGGTTATCATCCTCACGCGCTTAAGAACTTTGTGGCTTTGATTGGCTGGGCACCGGGCGACGACCGGGAGTCGATGACGGAAGCAGAGCTGATCGCGGCGTTCGATCTGCGTGGCTTGCAGCCATCCCCGGGCAAGTTTGATCTGGAGAAATTACGCTGGCTAAACGGTCACCAGATTCGGCAGATGACGATTGACGAGCTACTGGAAAACTTGCTTCGGTACGTCAATGATCCGTACGTGAAGAGTTACTGGAATGCGCCTGACTCGGATGGAGATATCCCGAACCCGGAAGTCTGGCCTCGATTGGAGCGGTTAGCCGGAGCGGCGGCAGGAGACATCGAGTACTTCAAGGCGGCTCTGGCGCTGGAGCAAGAGCGCGTGCAAACGCTGGCTGATTTCGGTGAGGCGTTGGAGTTTTTCTTGGTTGAGCAGCCAGCGATGGACGAAAAAGCGGTCAAGAAGTGGCTCACCCAGCCGCATGTACCAGCGCTGTTCGAGCACATCATCGCAAACCCGGGAAGCACGACGGAGCACTACGATGCACTGCTAAGGGCCTACGGAGAAGCAAACGGATTTGAGAAGTTGGGACCGATTGTTCACCCGACCCGAGTTGCATTGACCGGAAAGACGTTTGGGCCGGGACTGTTTGAGTTGATGGCATTGCTGGGTCCGGCGCGGGTCGAAGCACGGCTACGCCGTGCTTTAGCGGCGGACTAAAGCAATAGGCTAAAGCTCGGCGTCGAAGGCATGGGGAAGCAGGTCCCAGAACCGGTAGGTTTGGGATTTGCCCTCGCCATTGGTGCAAAAGACTACGGCATCGGGAGCCGCGAATTCGGCGAGTAATTGGCGGCAGATTCCACACGGAGTGTTGCCATCGCGGGTTACAACGGCGATTCGGTGCCACTGGCGGCTACCGGCCGTGATCATGGCAGCGAGGGCGCTGCGCTCGGCACAAAGAGTGCCGCCGAAGGAGATATTTTCGACATTGACGCCGAGAAATACCCGACCACGATCGTCTTCAAGGGCGGCCCCGACCGGGTAGTCGGAGTACTTGGCGTAGGCGTTGGCTTGGACCCGCGCCGCCAGGGCAATGAGGTCAGCTTCGGTACGGGGAGCACCGATGGAAGGCTTATCCAAAGGTGGCAATGGTTACTCCTGCACCGCCTTCGGCGGGCTCTCCGTCGCGGAACTCGATGACTTGGGGATGCTTGCGTAAATAGTCTTGGACTACGTTTCGCAATATTCCTTGCCCTTTACCGTGGACGATGCGGATACTCGGGACGCCACCGAGGATGGAGTCATCGACGAATTTTTCGAGTTCTCGCTGGGCCTCCTCCGCGCGCTGGCTGATGAGTTGGATCTCGGTGCCGGCGGTCATGGCCTTATGCAATTGATTGTTTTGAGTAGGGCGCGACCGCAGCGTAGGCGAAGCGGCCGGTTCTAGCGACGTGAGTGCGACCGTAAGGCGGAGCGGACCGACTTGAACGGTCGCTTTATTCCCTTTTGGCTCGTCGGAAATGATGCCGGCTTGGGAGTAACCCGCGATTTTCACCGGATCGCCTTTCTTGAAATTCCACTTCGCCGGACCGGTTCGGCGCGGCGAGACCGGGGCGAATTCCTGAGCCAACCCTCGACCCGCGTCGTCCAAATCGCGGAGCCCCTTTCGGACTTTATCGCGGGCAATCGGCGAGGCGTCGCGCTTTAGCTCGGTGAAGAGTCGGTCCGCTTCGAGTCGAATTTCGCGAAGGGCAGCCTCGATGACTTCCTGCGCTTTGGTGTGCGCGGTGCGCCGGATTTCATCGGCCTCGGCGAGCTTTTTGGCAGAGCGCTGTTCGCTGCGTCGCAGTTCTTCGATGCGACGATCGGCTTCTCCCTGGGCAATACGGGCCTGCTTCTGAGACGCTTCGAGTTGTTCCAGCATCCGGGCGATATCGCGGGCCTGGGTGCCGATTTCTAGCCGAGCCTGCTCCACGACTTCTTTCGGGATGCCGTAGCGCTCGGCAATGCGGAGAGCCTGACTGGCGCCGGGCGAGCCCATCAGCAGCCGATAAGTGGGTTTGAGCGTTTTGGGATCAAACTCCATGGCGGCGTTGGTGAAATGCTCGTCTTCGTAGGCAAATGCTTTCAGCTCGCCGTAGTGGGTGCTAGCGAGGATGACGGCGCCTCGCTTATCCATTTCGCGGAGAATGCTGACGGCCAGGGCGGCGCCTTCGGCGGGATCGGTGCCGGCACCGAGTTCATCAAGCAGGACTAACGCGCCCGGCTTCATCCAGCGAAGGGCGTCGGCGATGTTCTTGAGGTGGCCACTGAACGTGGATAGCGATTGCTGCAGGCTCTGTTCGTCGCCAATATCGGCCCAGATTTGGCTGAACGGGGCGATTTGGACTTCGAACGCGGGGGGCATCAGGCCGCTCTGAACCATGAGGACAAAGAGGCCGACGGCCTTAATGGCGACGGTTTTTCCGCCCGTGTTGGGGCCGGTGATGAGGACACTGGCGGATCCGGCAACCTGGATATCCAGCGGTACGGCGATGTTGCGGTCTAGCAAGGGGTGGAAGCCGTGAGTGATCTTGATTTCACCGATGCCGGACCGTAATTGCGGGAGGCAGGCCTTCACATCGTAGCCGTAGCGGGCCTTGGCAAAAATGAGGTCAACGGCGGCAGTGGCTTCCAGCGCACCGGCGAGAGGATCGGCAATTACCCCGACGCGCTCGGAATAGTTGGTGAGGAGGCGGGTCTCCTCGGCCCGTTCGGCAGCTTCCGCTTCTCGGAGTCCGTTGCCGAGCTGGAGGACATCTTCTGGCTCCAAAAAGATCGTCTGCCCCGAGGCGCTGACGTCATGGACGATGCCGCGGATCTTGCCTCGATTTTCGGCCTTCAATGGGATGACGTAGCGACCATCGCGGACGGTGTAGATAGGATCGCTGAGCAGTTCGCGGGTTTTGCCGTTAAGGTACTGCTGGATTCGGTCTTGAATGCGTTGGGCGGCCGAGCGCTTGCGGGAACGGGCTTGGCTGAGGACGGGGCTGGCGTCGTCGCGCAGGCTACCGTCGGATTCCAGGACGGCAAATAGAAGGCCCTCGAGGCGTTCTTCCTCAAACAGGGCGGGGACGTAGCGATGGAGCCGCGGGAAATCTTCGGCACGATTCGCGAGGAACGATTTTAAGCTGCGGATGGTGAACAGGCTTTCGGCAATCTGGTAAAGCTCGTGCCCGTTGAGGACGCCTTTTTTGCTGCACCGTTTGAGGGAATCTCGGAGGTCGCGGGCACGCCCGAGCGGGGGAACACTCGCTTCTCCCAGCGCGCGATACGCCTCGGCGGTCGCTTCGATGAGTTCCGTGACCTCCTGGCGGTCGAACGAAGGCTTCAGCGCGAGAGCCAGACTCTCGCCGATGATGGTTTCCGTATGTCGCGCCAATGCCGCGCGGATTTCTCCAAACTCCAGAACTTTTAGCGCGTGCATCTCTTCCTATTGTGACGGAACATGGTCCAAATTCCGAAGAAATAGTCCGATAGGACCCGGAGGAGACGGGCCAAGGTGAGATACGATATTTCTATGATTGCTTGCCTGGTGTTTGCGGCCGCATTAGCTCCCCGACCGATTGTGACGGCTGATCCAGTGACGCTGATTCCGACGGATGATGTCTGGGCGTACCCACACGCCGGTGACCCGGCGCATGACTCGTTCCTGCGGGTTTGGGGCACGGATGGAAGAGCGGCGGCAAAAGATGCGGGCGAGCTGGAGCAGTTTTCGTACGGCTTTCTGCAGTTTGACGCGAGCAAATTGCCAGATGGAAAGCTGACCTCGGCGTTTCTTCGGGTTTACAACGTGAGCAATCCTTCTTTCACGTTGGAGCAGGCGAAAGCGGCGCCGTTACAGGTCCGTCCGATTCCGGGATCATTCATCGAAAAGACTTGGCAGTATTCCCAAACGGAAAAGCTCATGCCCCCCAGTGAGGATAAAGCCGTGTTTGGAAAGACGTCACCAACTGCTCTCTCGGACTCGACGCCGATGATGATTGAAGTGAACTTACTCAAGGGCCCCGGGGATTTTGCGGGATTTTTGGCTTCGGTGAAAAAATCTGGGAAGCCGCTGGATATTGCGCTAGCTGCGGCTCTGGAAGTGACCGAAAATCGGGCTTCGTATAAGATCTACAGCCGGGATGCCGAGCGAGAATCGCTTCGTCCGCAACTAGTGATAACGTACTAGCGGCAAATCGAACGAATCTATTTGCCTGCTCATTCGGTCTATCCTCTTGCTATGTCGCCAGAGCGAAGACTTGTTATCGGATTTGGGGCCGTGGTGGCTGCCGTCATCGCGGGATGCGGAGGAAGCGGCGGTGGCGGTTCTACCTCTACCAGCACCTCGTCCACGGGCACGTCACT
>CANFJD010000187.1 GCA_947447315.1 Fimbriimonadaceae bacterium | reverse complement strand
TTGAGAGGGTCCAATCCCTGTCGAATACGGTGACCGTTGGCCACCATGGTGCCGGCTTTGGCCACAATTCGCTCGGCTTTTCGCACGTTCGCCGCGTGGTCGGTACTCGGCAAATGGTAGTCCGGGTCGAACACCGCCAGCAACGAGAATGCGCTGCGGATCATGTCCATCGGATGAACTTCCTTCGGCAACGCCCGCAAGGCTACGTAGATCGCCTCCGGAACCTCTCGCTCCGCACCGAGCCGGGCGCGGAAATCACTCAGTTCAGTAACGGTCGGCAAATGACCATGAAGCAACAAAAAGGCCGTCTCTTCGTACGAACCTTGTTCAGCCAGATCATGAACGTCGTAACCGCGATACTGCAGGCTGCTACGGTCGCTATCAATTTCACTGATTGCGCTCTTGCCAGCCGGAACGCCTTCTAAGCCGGGAGAATACGGATACTCAATTAATGGGGAACTCATCTGCCTTGGTGGGTCCTAACCGCTGCAGAATACCGGAGACGCTTCAATTTCCGGTTGCACTTCCCGCTTCGGATCCGTTAAGAACAATTTCTGAAGCATGAAAAACAAAATCTGCCGGAGGTAACGCCGTGAGGCTGATGCGGTCACCCGAGACCGGATGATCAAACGACAATTTCCAGGCGTGAAGTTGCAACGGCACTTTCTGAAACTCAAGGGCGGAATACAAGGGGTCGCCCAAAACCGGATGCCCGATACCCTTCAGGTGCACGCGAATCTGGTGCGTACGCCCCGTATCCAAACGACACGCAACAAGGGTTCCCATCTCTATTCGTTGCAATCGACGCACGTGGGTGACCGCGGGCTTACCGTCGGAGATCAACGTCATTTTCACCGGGTTACGCGGATCGCGACCGATGGGGGATTCGATCGTCATTCGGTCCTTCGTGATATCGCCGATTGCGATCGCGAGATATTCTCGCCCGGCTGTTTTCTCACCGATCTGTTCCGCCAGTCGGCGATGCGCCAAATCGGTTTTTGCCACCATGATCAGCCCGGTCGTCTCTTTATCCAATCGGTGGACGATACCGGGCCGAAAACTCTCGGAACCGGCGGAAAGCCCTTGGCCTCGTGCCAACAGCGCATTCACCAGGGTCGGCTCGTGCAGAGAGGCGGCCGGATGGGTCGCCAACCCCCGTGGCTTGTTAACCACCAGTACCGATTCGTCCTCGTAAATGACATCGAGCGGTAGGTCGCACGGTTCCAACTGGTGCGGCAAGCGGTCCCCCGGCTCTTCCAGCTCGATCACCATTCCGGGTTCAATCCGAAACGAGGCCTTGCGAGGACGACCGTCTACGGTCACCAATCCCGCGTCAATTACCTCCGTAAGTCGGCTGCGACTATATTCCGGTAACCGACTGGTTAGATACTTATCCAGTCGTTCAAACCCGTCCGATTCTATCCTCACTGGGTCAACTCGTCCGGAACAAACTTCAGACTGATAGAGTTGATGCAGTATCGCAATCCGGTCGGCGTTCGGGGTGCATCGTTAAACACGTGGCCCATGTGACTGCCGCAAGTGGCGCACACGATTTCTACGCGCCGCATTCCGAAGGATCCGTCCGCGTGTTCCTCGACGACGCCAGTCTCGACTGCCTGATAGAACGAAGGCCAGCCGCAACCGGAGTGAAATTTTGCATTGCCCGCAAACAGCTTCGCGTTGCACGCCCGACAGTAGTACGTGCCCGGAATCTCGGTATCGGTGAATTCCCCTACAAACGGCCGCTCCGTCCCTTTCTCCCGCAATACGTGATACTCCTCCGGGGTGAGAATGGCTCGCCACTCAGCTTCAGTTTTTTGTACTGGATACGACATGACATGTTATACGTCAAACGCCTCCCTTCGGTTGAGCCGAAAGGAGGCGGTTGATGCTTGATCGCGCAACTAACCAGCTGCGCGAAGCTGCTTAACCATGAAGTTGTGGCGAACGCCATCCTTCTTGGAGAAGATCAGCAAATGGAAGAACTTATCCGTGAGCGTCACCGCCTGGGTGTATTCCGGAATCTCTGTCTTGGTGCCGTTCGTCGTCAGCTTCAGCGTAAAGTTTCCACCCGCCACTCGGATGTATTGCTGGACCAAGAACTTTGGCGCGCCGAGGTCATACTTCAGGCCCTTGAAAATTGGGGTTGCCGTTGCCAGGGTTTCTGACGTTCCGAGGAGGTACAGATCCAGCGATCGGGTCTCTGAAGAGTCCAACATCGCGGCGTCAAATACGACCGTCGTTCCGTTCACCGGTTCCAACGGAATGATAACGCCCTGAGTAGAAGATTCGGGACCGAACGACACCAAAAAGTGGCGATCGCTGCTCGTAACCTGTTGCTCGGAAGAGATCAACGTGGCATCCGTTGATGCCTTGTGAACTTCAAACTTGATCGGTTCCAACTGCTTGTTGGTCACCTTAACGGCTGCCTTCGAAATAACGCCGTAATCCAGCGAGTATCCGTAACTTGCCGACGAGCCCGTCGCCGGCACTGGCAACGAGTTGATGAACAGCTTTTGCGGGGCCGAGTCATACCCCGCATTCACCGCAAAGAAATTCCGCACCAGAATACGGTCCGTCCCTCCGTCGGATCCTCCGCCACACGCCAAAATGGTAAGCCCCATAAGGCCCAAGCCGAGGTGACCCCAGCCGAACCGTTTCAAAAAAAGTTTCATTGATAATCCTACTGCGGTGGCATGAGAACCGAAGTCTCCATGCCCGCGCCGGAACAGCATAACTCCTACCGCAACAATTTACAAGCCAATCCGGTTTTGCGCCGGTTAAGGGGCCGCTTAATTCCAGCCCATGGCCGCTTTCACTTCCGCCAGCGTGGCTGATGCCACCGCACGCGCCCGCTCGGCTCCATCTCGCAAGATCTCCGTGATGGTTGCGTCGTCCAGTTCTGCCCGTCGCTGCCGGATCGGTCGTAAGTACTCATTCACCGCCTCGGTGCACTCCTTCTTATTGGCCGAACAGCCTCGCAGGCCGTCCCGATCTTCCTGCCATTGCGCTTCCCAATTGGGCGAATACAACTTGAGATACTGGCAAACCGCGCATCCTTCCGGAATTCCTGGGTCCGTCATCTTTATCTTGGACGGAGTCGTGTAGGCCGATTTAATCTTCTTGGCCGTCTCGTCCTCGGTATCGCTCAGATAGATGCAGTTGTCATAGCTCTTGGACATCTTTCGCATATCTAAGCCCGGTAATTTCGCCCGATTCTCATCCTGCGGAATCATGTATTTGAACACGGGGAACACGTCTTGTCCGTAGAGTCGATTGAACCGCTGTCCAATGTCGTTCCCAATCTCTAAGTGCGGCGCCTGGTCGCGACCGACCGGAACGCCGTACGGCTTATACAGCAGAATGTCCGCCGTCTGCAAAACGGGATAACCCAGCAGACCGTAGGGTTCGCGTTCGGCCGTTCCCATGTCATCTTGCTTTTCTTTGTAGGTCGGCACCCGCTCCAACCATCCCAGCGGCGTGATCATGCTGAACAGAAGGTGAAGCTCAGCGTGCTCGGGGACGTGCGACTGAATAAAGATCGCCGCCTTCTCTGGATCGATCCCGCCCGCCACGAAGTCCTTGGCTACTTCCAGATTGTTCTTGGCAATCTCCTTGGCGTCTTCGTACATCGTGGTCAGGGCGTGATAGTCCGCCACCATGCAGAACATCTCGTAGCCCTCGTTCTGCAGCTCCACCCAATTCCGCAGCGCCCCTTCGTAGTTACCAATGTGCAATCGAGGGTTGGTCGATCGCATTCCGCTCAGAATTCGGCGCGCCGTCATGATCCAAGATTATGGCGCGGTCCCGCTCGTAACCTAAAACACGCCCTGCTGCCAAGGCCCCCAAACCGCAAACGTCATGCCCGGGTTTTGGATGTTGAAGAACAATGTCTCTCCGTCGGGGCTGAACGTCGCTCCCGTGAACTCACTATTGTTGTGCAGATTCAGAGCGAAGTCGAACAGCACGCCATCTTTGCTCAATCCTCGAACGTAGTTGGTGCCATCGCCATCTTCGCACACCACCAGCGCCCCGCGCGGAGTCACGCAGAGGTTATCTGGCATATCCAGCACCTCGGCTCCCGGCGATTCAAACAGAAGCGTTAACTGTCCACTGCGTTCGCCCTGTGGCTGGTACTTCCAAACTTGCCCCTTCCCGGCATCCCCACCGTTGGTACTGTTCAGGTAGATGGCACCGTCGGCGTACCATGCACCCTCCAACCGGGCGAACGTCATTGCCCCGTGCTCGCGTCCCTGATTTCCCACCGCCAGCTCGTTCTCCCATGCATTACCGGGGTTGGGATCCTTAATGTCCACCCACTTGATCTCGTAGGTCTGGCCCTTAGCCTGCTTCTTCCGCGAATCCACAAGATCCTTCCCTTTCACCTTCGCCATCTGCAATCGACCGCCTTCGGCAAGGACGCCCAGCACGTTCGGCAGAAATCTATAGAAGCCCGCTGTTCCGTGATCTTCCGTCTGGTAAACGATGCCCGTGCTGGGATCCACGGCGATGGCTTCGTGGACAAATCGCCCCATCTCCACCAACGGCACCGCCGGTCCCGCCGCATCATCGGCAAACCGCACCTCGAAGTTGTAGCCGTGCTCTTTGGCGTAACCGCCGCCCTGATTGGTGTCTTTGTGATACACCTTGCTCTTGCCCTGACCAGCTGTGGTTTCCTCACAGCTCAGCCACGTGCCCCAGGGCGTCCGACCGCCCGCACAGTTCACCAAAGTGCCACTGAGCGACACAAAATCGCGCGCCAACTCGCGCGTCTCGGGGTGAATCTCCAACGTCGTCGTGCCTCCACCCGCCAGTGGATCATAAGCGTGATCCACTTTCCCGATTGCGTCGCCCTTACCCGGCTCGTTCCGAACTTCGTGATTCCGCACGATACGAATGTGGCCCCGGTGGTTCATGGCCGCCATCCCGTCGTGCGCGGCCGGAGTCAGGTGGCCGTCACTCATCCGACTCCCTACTTTGCCAATCACCGTGTACGAAAATCCGGCTGGAAGCGCCAAGAGTGTTTCGCCCGTATTCTTGCTTGCCGTGGGCACCAATTCCCCGTAGCCCACCGTATCGTTGCCGAAGTCGCGCCGCAAGGCATTCCCAGCCAGCGCAGGGCGGCTCATCAGTCCTTGAACGCCAACGAGGCTGCCCATTAATCCGGTTCGAAGAAGCGACCTGCGGTCAATCGTATACACGCCAACGGTGTATCTGCTCTACGTTAAATCTGAGTTAAATTTCAGATTTCAATCCAGGCACACCCCTACTTGACCCAGTGGACCTGCATTTTTCCCTTCACCGAAAGATACGGCGGGATTCGGCTTAGGTACAGATAGTTCTCCCCGGCTGCATTCGTAAATTCTGCCGCGTGAGGCACACCCTCCTGCAGCCAAGATATGGAGTGCTTTCCCCAGGGCAGGTTCTGCACCGGGTCCACCGTCACCCGCTGATCGATCCGCACCTCCGATATTCCCGCCCGCTGCTCAATCACCAAAAAAACGGTGCAATCACTCCAGTAGCTGAAGTATCCAAAGCTCCCCACCGCCAGAAACACGCCGGCAATCCGCGCATACATCCGCCGTCCCAGTTCCAATGAATAACGCGCCGCCGTTTCGTCCAACCCAACCTCGCCTTACAACAGAATTCTGACTGAAGTTGAGCATATCCCCGCCCTTCATCACCCCCCGTAGCGCCCCCCTTTCCGCCACCTTCTCCCCGAGGG
>CANFJD010000186.1 GCA_947447315.1 Fimbriimonadaceae bacterium | reverse complement strand
GCCAATAATTCCTGCCACCCATGCCAGGACTTCGCTTAAATACATACACCTAGGCTAAAGCATTGGGAAAGTAGCGGTAGGCATTTTGGACCTGGGATGGTCTGGGCGGAGACGGGATCTAGTCCAAGTACCCAAACCAGTCGGCGGGTTCTTTTAAAATACCGCTATGGAACGCAAGCTACTCACGGGGATAACGGCCGATGCATTTGTTTCGGATGCAGATCGATGGGCTCTGGAGAAGCTCCAGAAGCTGCCGCTACTGCCGGTCGTCATCAAGAAATTCTACGAAGTGGGCTTTGACCGCTGGTTCTACTGCATGAACATGAGCATGGCGGTGCGTTGCGGACCGAACCAATATCCAACGCTCTACAACATCCTTCGGGAGAGTTGCCAGGTGCTGGATATGCCGGAGCCGGAACTGTACGTGAGTAACAATCCGTTCCCGAATGCGTTCGCGGGCGGAGTAGAGCGACCGTACATTACGTTGCGGTCCAGCATGGTGGATACCCTGTCGGATGAACAGTTGTATCACATTATTGGCCACGAACTTGGTCATATCAAGGCGAACCACGTGCTGTATTTCAGCGTGGGCGCAGTGCTGTTTGCATTGCTGGACATGCTCGGAAGGCGCACTTTGGGAGCGAGCGACATTGCCAGTTACGCGTTGGTGTTGGCGTTTTACGAGTGGTCGCGACAGGCAGAATTTAGTGCCGACCGCGCGGGATTGCTGGTTTCGCAGAGTCTGAACCTGAGTGTGGAGACGCAGATTTGTCTGACGGCGGGACCGAATCGCTTGCGACATGAGCAAAGTCGAGAATCGTTCATGGACCAGGCCCGGGCGTACCAGGACGCAGACACATTGGATCAGTTTGGAAAGGCGGTTCTGTTTATGCTTTACGGAAAAACCTTTACGCATCCCATGCCGGTTCACCGGGCGCAGGAGTTGGAGCGCTGGTTCCTCTCGGGCAGCTTTGAGCGGATCATGGCGGGCGATTATAACCTCATCTCCCGGGCGGCGTAGGCTCCGCGTTTCGGACGAGGCCGTAAAATTTGCATGGTGACCGACCTCAGCAGGACCAAGCAGTATCTGGAGCAGCAATACAATCCCAAGGATGGTCAGGGGTTGATTGCGGTTGCCGTGCTTTGCCTGATCGCGATGGCCATGGCGATCCGAACGATGGTGACCGGCGGCGGTAGCTGGCTATTCATCGTCACCTTTTTTGGTTGCGGGTCTACGATTGCGGCGGGCTACGCGCGATTTGTCAAACGACTCAAAGAGCGAGCGCGCAATCTTCCCCGGCTCCGCCCGGACCTAGAAGAGTTAGGGCGGGAACTGCACGAATTGGCGGAGTCCACATCGTTTGAACGGCGAGTTGTGCCGGTGGTTGCCCAGGCGACCGAGTGTGCGGCGGAAGCCGCACTTGCGACTCTGAATGCCATCAAGCATAACGGCCGTTCTCAGACGGAGCTAGCGGCGGATGTCGAGCCCGCTATCCACGAAGCGATGCACGAGGTCTTGTCTCTCGCATTGCCATTCATTCGTCAGACGGGAACCCGAAAGTCGCATTTTGCCGAACGAGTAGCTCAAATGGATCCGACAGCGACAGTCACGCAGATCGATCTGATCGCGGAGAAGATGACAGCGGTACGAATCGCGTTGGTTGGGTCGGATAGCCCGACTTTACGACTCGATCAGACACTCCAGCGCATCCAAGAGCTGAAAGTGGCGGAGTCAGAATTGGATCAGTCACTCTCCACCCGCGGCTGATCTTTCTGAAGGACCTAAAACTTTCACTTATTTTTGAAACTTCAGTCATTTCGTTCAGAACCGGTGGTATCTTTTAAATATGGCGACAAAAGCGCCCATCTGGGAGCATCGCGGCGAGCAAAAGAGGCTGGCCGTTCAACAGATGTTTGCGGAGATTGCCCCCAGTTACGACCGGGTAAATGGCATCATGTCGCTTTCGCTCCATCGCCGATGGCGCGAGGCGGCGGTGAAGCAACTCCAACTGTCTCAGGGGGCCACCGCGATTGATCTATGCAGTGGTACCGGCGACTTTGCCGCTCCATTAAGGCGAGCCGTAGGCGCCACCGGGCGAGTGCTGGCTACCGATTTCTGCCTGCCAATGCTGGTGCAAGCCGAGCAGAAGGGCGAATCTGACCTCTGCGCCACGGGAGACGCCACTCGATTGCCGTTGGTTGGCGACATTGCTGATGGGGTGACGGTCGGCTGGGGCATCCGGAATGTTCCGGACATTGATGCCGCCCACCACGAGGCATTTCGCATTCTGCGCCCGGGCGGCGCATTCGTGTCGCTGGATATGGCGATCCCCCAGAACGCCGTCGTCCGCCGCATCTCCCATTTTCTCTTCTCAACCGTCGTCCCCACGTTAGGGCGATTAATCGGACGCGCCGAAGCGTATCGTTATCTTCCCGAAAGCACCGAACGATTTATGACCCGTGAACAGCTGGTCGATTCGATGCACCGAGCGGGTTTTACAGAAATCATTTGGAAAGACTTTATGTTCGGCAATATCTGCCTTCATTTCGGACGTAAGCCGGCGGTGTCGGCATGACCATGTCAGCTTTGCAACTGGCGGCGCAACATCGGGTGGACGCTCGCCTGCTGGTAGAGGTGACCGACGAAGTGGCCGCCGTGGAGGCGGAGCTGAAGCTTTTGGTGCGGTCGCAGCTGAATTTGGTGGACCGGGTCGGTCGCACAACTTTGGAAGCGGGTGGAAAGCGGTTGCGGCCGGCGTTCGTTGCGTTGGCGGCTCAGAGCATTTCGGAGACGTCGGACAAGCAACGGATGATTACGATGGGGGCGGTGATGGAGATGATCCACATGGCGACACTGATCCATGACGATGTGATTGATCAGGCGAAGCTGCGGCGCGGTAAGCCCACGGCGGCGACGGAAGTTGGGAATACCGCGGCGATTCTTAGCGGCGATGTGTTGCTGGCGAAAGCGATGGTATCGCTGGCGCAAGATGGTGATTTGGAGATCATCCGCACCGTCAGCGAGGCGGTGGTGGAGATGGCCGAAGGCGAGGTGCGCGAGATAGAGGCGCGGGGCAATTTTGACCTCACGGAAGATGATCTGCTGAACATTCTGCGACACAAGACGGCGGGATTTATTGAGTGTTGCTGCTCGGTGGGCGCGTTGCTGGCCGGGGCGGATGAACACTCTCGGTCGGCATTGGCGTTGTACGGACACCACGTGGGCATGGCGTTCCAGTTGGTGGATGATCTGCTGGACTATCGCGGCGAGCGATCTAAGACGGGCAAGGCGATTGGGGGCGATTTCCGAGAGGGTCAGGCGACGCTGCCGTTGATCCACCTGCGTTCGCGACTCAGTGAGGGTGAGGATAAGATTGCTCGGCGGAAGTTTGGCGATCACACCAGCGACGACGAGATCCGGATGATTAGCGACTGGATGGCGACGCGGGGATCGTTTGCGGAGACCGAGCGGCAGGCGAAGGCTCACGCGACGGCGGCGGTGAATGCGTTGCATCGGTTGCCCGAGACGCGGGCGCGGAAGTTGCTGGAGATCGTGGCGGCGTACGTGGTGGAACGGGTCAACTAGACCCCGCATGTACGCCGGTTACCTATTCGACCTCGATGGCACCTTGTGGCGCGGGAATACGCTGATTCCGGGGGCGGTCGAGACCGTCCGTCGGTTGCAGGATGCCGGGGCGCGAATTGGTTATGTGACCAATAACTCCACCCAAAGCACGGAGCAGTTCGTGGCGAAGCTAACCGGGATGGGATTCCCGACCGAGGGCTGCGCGGTTAAAAGCACCGCTTCCGGTGCGGCGGCTTACGTGGCGGCGATGGGGATTGGGTCGGCCTACGTGGTGGGTGAATCAGGGCTCCATGCGTCGATTAAAGCGGTGGCGGAGTTGACGGACGAATCTCCCGAGGCGGTGGTGGTGGGGCTTTGCTTTTCCTTCGATTACGAGAAGCTGAAGGTCGCAATGCGGGCGATTCGGGGTGGAGCGAGCTTTATCGCGACGAACCGCGACGTGACGTATCCCATGGAAGGCGGAAATTTGATTCCTGGGGCGGGCAGTGTCGTGGCGGCAGTAGCGGCGGCCGCGGAACGCGAGCCGATTGTGATCGGGAAGCCGGAGCCGACAATGATTTTGCAGTGTCTTGACGAGCTGGGGTTACGGGCCGAGGAGACTTTGGTGGTGGGAGACCGGCTGGATACGGACATCGAATCTGGCCAGCGCGCGGGGTGTCCCGTGCATTTGGTGCTATCCGGCGTCGAGACCGTGGCTCCCCTGGGCATGGCGCACAGCCTGGACGTTAACGGTCTCGCGTAGCGATCATTTTTTCGACGTACTTGGCGAGGACGTCGAACTCCACATTGACGGGGTCGCCGGGGCGGCGGTCTTGCAGGTTGGTATGGGCCTTGGTGTGGGGGATGATCCAGGTCTCGAATTCGGCCCCTTCGGTCGTTATCTGCGGCGACACTACGGTGAGCGAGATGCCATCAAGCGCGATGGAGCCTTTATCGATGAGGTAGCGATCGGAGGCGGCGTCGAGTCGCCAAACGAA
This sequence comes from Fimbriimonadaceae bacterium, assembly GCA_947447315.1. Lineage (GTDB taxonomy): Bacteria > Armatimonadota > Fimbriimonadia > Fimbriimonadales > Fimbriimonadaceae > Fimbriimonas. The sequence goes on along the minus strand of CANFJD010000186.1, from coordinate 1,176 downwards.
ACGTTCTTCTTCCGCCGATACGAGCGTTCCGACGGTATCGACATGACCCTGAACCACATGGCCGCCGAAGCGGGTGGTAGGGAGCATCGCGCGTTCGAGGTTGACAAATTGCCCGACCTCTAGTCGACCCAGAGCGGTGCGTCGCCAGGTTTCCTCGCTGATATCGAATCGGATGCCGCCTTCGGTGGCGACGACGGTGAGGCAGACGCCATTGACGGAGATGGATTCCCCGGCATCGAATCCGCCGGGCGCGAAGCTATCGGGAGTCGATACTTCTAGCTGGGACGCGTCGCGGAACCGCACCTTACCGATGGCTTGCACCAGACCGGTGAACATTAGGCAGTCCTCCGCACGGTTAGTTTCTTGCCGGTCATCACGGTGAAATCGTCTACCAGAATCGGGGCGGCGCTATCGAGGCGGACCGAGGCGGGCGCTCCGTGGAACACAAATCGGGGTTGGATGGAGCCGAATCCGGTGGCAGTCTCGGCGGTGGTGATCGCCACGTGACCATCGACGGCGACGAGATCGATGCGCAGGGTGGAGCGTCCGCCGGATCTGTAATCAAAGGAGATCCCGTCGTCAGCGGAGTACTCGTAGCTCACGTTTCCAGACCACTTGGGGGGGATGAAGACGTGGAGATCAATCGCGCATAGTTCCTTTTGGTTGTCCACGGGGGTGCCACGTTGCATGGGGACGATGGCGCCGCCGCGGATGAAGAGCGGGGTGCTGTCGTTCGATTTGGTGGCGGTGATTTCACCGGGTTCACGCCAAGCTCCGTTGCTGGCGTCGTACCATGGATCTTGGCCGGGGAGAACTACCGATCGTTTTTTGGCGCTTTCCGTCACGAACGGGGCTTGGAGGATGGACGGACCCACGAGGAATTGATCCTTCACCTTGGCAAGATCGTCGCCATCAAACTCATACAGCAGGGGCCGAAGGATAGGGTCGCCCGCGGATTCTTGTTGGATGAACAGATTGTAGAGATACGGGATGAGTTTGTAGCGCAGGCGAATGTAATGGCGGACGATTCCCATGACGCCCTTGGGGAAGGCGAAAGGTTCCTGTTCGCGTTGACCACGGTTGCAGTGGTTGCGGAGGAACGGAAATAGGAATCCAGCCTTGGTCCAGTCAATCATCAATTGGTCGGTGACGTCGCCGCCGAAGCCGGCGAGATCG
>CANFJD010000185.1 GCA_947447315.1 Fimbriimonadaceae bacterium | reverse complement strand
GCTATGTAGCTTAGATCAGCCCCGCGCAGCTTTCGCTTTCGCGGCGATCGCGCTGAAGGCAGCGGCATCTTGAATCGCTAGTTCGCTGAGAACTTTACGATTGATTTCGATACCGGCAAGACCCATTCCGTGAATCAAGTGGCTGTACTTTATGTCGTTCTGCGAACACGCGGCCGAGATACGGGCGATCCACAGTCGTCGGAAGTCGCGCTTACGGCGGCGACGGTCTCGAAAGGCGTACTGCCCCGATTTCATCACCTGCTCATTGGCACGGCTAAATACGTTCTTCTTACGTCCGAAATAACCGGACGCCTTCTCAATAATCTTCTTGTGGCGCTTATGGCGCATTAAGCCTCGTTTTACGCGGGCCATAGTTTCATTTCTCCTGTTTGTTCACCGGGTCCCAAATCACGTTGTGAACGGTAGCGGTAAGAAGTCATCCCGTCGCCGGGACTACAAAATGTTGCCGTTGGTGCCGGGACTAACCCGACACCAAGGCAAGAAGGGCAGCGCGACTTTCCGTCACGTGCGTTTCTCGATCGACGGTCTTAAGGACCACCTTGCCTTTCACCTTGGTCTGCTTCAGCACGAGCAGTCGTCGCATTCGCTTCTGCTCGCCCTGGAAGATCTCCGGTTCTTGCTCAAGCCGTCGTTTCCGACTCGCTTTCTTGTGCAGGAACTGGTGGTTGTTGTGGCTCGCGCGGCGGGTTATTTTCCCCGTCCCCGTGATCTTGAACCGCTTGACCGCCGTCTTGTTGGTCTTGATTTTTGGCATCTTTCTTCTTGCTTGCGCCTGCGTTCGGCTTAGGATTTAGGATCATGATCATCATCCGTCCATCCAGCGTAGGAGTCCGTTCACTCGTCGCTATATCCGCGACGGCCTCGAGAAACTTCGCGAGACGCTGCGAACCAAGCTCCGGGTGCGTGACTTCACGCGCCTTAAACATGCAAGTGACCTTGACTTTGTCTCCCTCGGCCAGAAAGTTCCGGGCTCGGTTAACGTAGGTCTGCAGGTCGTGATCCGCAATACGCGGACTAATCTTTATACCCTTTACTTCCTGCTGCGGTTTCTTCTTGTCTTTTCCGAGCTTGGATTCAAGGTATTTGTGCTTGCCATGATCAATGATCTTGCAAACCGGTGGCTCAGCGTTCGGCGAGACCATCACCAAGTCGAGGCCCTGTTCGCGGGCAAGGGTGAGCGCAGCTCGGCTTTGCATCACTCCTAACTGTCCGCCATCAGCGTCGATGACTCGAATTTCGCGAAAACGGAGAATCCGTTCGTTTACGGGAGGGCCCGGATCGGGGCGTTTGAAGTCTCTTCTAAATCCTGCTATCTTTGTTCACCTTAGGGGAGGCCATTGCCATCCCATGAAATAGTATATCAAAGGCTTGCCTTGGTTCCTCGGATTCGAACCAATTGTCCTAAATTATCGAATCAAACCGATTGTTTGACGATCCCGTAGATAATTTATGGCGGAACGACCCGATATTAACCCTCGTCCGGTCACACGGTGCGTATGCCACGACGTCTCGTTTCGGGAGATCGCCGCTTCAAACGCAAGGTCTCTGGAGGAGATCGCAACGCGTTGTGGGGCCGGTACCGGGTGCCAATCGTGCGTTCCTTACCTTCAAAAGATGCTTGCCACCGGCGAAACCGCCTTCGCCGTGATCCAAGATGACCGCGAGTAACGCCTTCGGTGTAATCTGCGGAAGTGGCAAAACCGGCGGCGTGGGTCCGCTTTATACCGGTCCTCCTGTTTGCTTTTGCTCTGGCACTGCGGCTAGTGGGAATTACGTGGGGGCTCAAAAACGACCTCCACAATCAGAGCTACCATCCCGACGAGCCCGTGATTTTCCTATACTCGCAAACGATTGAACCGGCAAAAGGAAAGTTCACTCCCGGTTTCTACAATTACGGAACGCTGTATCTCACTGGACTCCGAGTGATCAGCGATGTGGTCTCGGGCTACGGAGGTGCTCCCGACCCTAAAAGTGCCGACAGTCAATGGACTTACGCCAGTCGTGTACATTTGGGGGGTCGGCTAGTCAGCGCCGTAGCCGGTTCGTTCACGGCCCTCATTGTTTTCCTGATTTTGCGGCGATGGGTCTCGGTTCTCGCGGCTACCATGGGAGGACTGATCCCGGCCGTTGCGCCCGCATTCGTTGTACACAGTCGGTTTCAAACCGTGGATGTTTTAGCAACTGCGTTTCTGGCAGCATCCACATTGTTTGCACTCAAGCTGATTCCGACCGATACGGACCCCGAGGTTTCTAACCGGGTTTGGTTGAAATACGTCGCTTTGGCGGGGCTATTTGCGGGACTCAGTGCGGGAACGAAATACACGGGCATCCTTGCTCTCGCGACCCTAGTGGTAGCCGCAATTAGTTCTCGGCGGAAAGGCTGGGGAACTGGTGTGGGACTCGGAGTTTTCGTAGCGACGGTAGCTTTTGTGGTGACGACCCCTGGCGTACTGCTTGACCAAGCCAAGTTTTTAACCGACTTCCGATACGAAGTGACCCATACGTCCACCGGTCACGGCTTGGTGTTCACCCAGACCGGAAATGGGTTCTTCTATCACTTTGCCAACATGATGGTCGGCTTTGGGCCGGTCATTACTCTTCTGGGTGTGGTCGGACTGTTCCTAGCCGTGGGAAAGCGGGAACGGTGGGCGATCGCCGCTTTTACTTTCTTTATTCTTTACTACGTCCTGATCGGTCGAGCTGAAGTTAAATTCCTCCGGTACGTATTCCCATTGCTGATCGGCATCGGCATCGGGTTTGGCTATCTGATGCAGCAAGCAATCGAAAACAAACGGTTCGGGCGATACATCGTCTGTCTCGGAATTGCGGCGATCGGCGGCATCGACCCAGGCGGACTGCGGCAAGCAGCCATTTGGACAAGTTGGATGGTAACGGAAGATCCACGCGACGCGGCGGTACGGTACCTCCGGAATCAGCCAGAACCAGGGCAGTTGGGACTGGTGAGCGATCCGTGGTTCTACACGCCACCGACCTGGCCCGATGCGGGCACAATCCGCGGTAACTTTCCTGGCCGAATGGCGGCAATGCAGGACGCGAATCCACCAACGATTTACTACGACAATCCCGCCGGGCACTACGATTGGGATCCGGCACTGATAGACACAGTGAAGCCGGAGCGAATATCAATTTCATCGTTCGAGTTTTTTGACATCTTGCGCCTGAAAAACGCTAACTTACCGGAAGGTGTTGATAAGCTCATCGTCACGCGCGGCAATGACTTCTTCGACAAGCTAGACAAGAATTACGCGACAGAAATGATCTTTGGCGGAGACTACGTTCCCGTGCACGACATCATGTACATTCACCCCAGCGTTACGATATGGAAGCGGAAAGCCACTCCTTAAACGAACCAGTTGACGATTTTCTGGATGCGTTGCGGATGGATCGTGGGGCGAGCGATCATACGGTCGCGGCATACCGTAATGACTTGTCGCTGGTAACCGGCGAGCTTTCGCGCCTCAATATCTCTGATTGGTCCGTTCTTGACCCCGTAGCGATGGGTGGGTTGGAAGTTTTTCTTTCTTCGGGCGTCGCCAAAAGCACGACTCAACGACGCATCAGTGCGCTTCGTGCCTTTTTGAAATTCCTGAAGCGAAAAGGACTTGGTCCAAAAACGGACTTGCCTTCAACGGGTGGATTTCGCAAGGGGCGGCCCTTGCCGAAGGCGCTGCCCGTGGCCCAGCGCGATGCCATTTTGGACGCACCAACGGAAGCTACCGCCGTTGGTTTGCGAGATCGCGCCCTGTTCGAGTTAGTCTACGGAGCCGGTCTACGAATTAGTGAAGCCGTCGAATTGGAGCGCGATGCGCTGGACTTGACCCAAGGGACAGTTCGGGTAACCGGTAAACGGGGAAAGACGCGGCTGGTTCCGCTACCGTCCGAAACCGTGACTCATCTGCAGCGTTATCTGGAGTTCGCCCGTCCGTCGTTGCAGCGAAAACCGATCTACACCGTGATTTTAAGTAACCGAGGGCTACCGCTTCGGCGGCAGACCGCCTACGCTTCCCTACGCCGATATTCGGAGGCGTTGGGACTCCCGGAATCGGTTTCCCCGCACACGCTGCGCCACACCTACGCGGTGGATCTACTTCGCGGCGGGGCTGATTTACGAGCCGTGCAGGAGCTGCTGGGGCACCAAAGCATTGCGACTACGCAGGTGTACACGCAGCTAGAACTAGAAGAAGTCCGCCGCCGATACCGATCGGCACATCCCCGGGATTGATGGGTTGGAAGCCATCTGAACATACCAAACATCCTCAGAGATGTGCTTTCTCTTTCATATCAGTGGTAGAAAAGCGGTTTTGACACCCCACGGATCGTAGTTATCTCTACGAGCGCCGCTGAATGTTTTGGTTTCGGATCTTGAACAGCCATTTGAAGCAAAGGATGGATTCGGCGGCGAACAGGGCGAAAGTGACGGCCCACAGCATCCCATTCACCCAGCTGAAAGGCGAAAGTCGCGCGGCGGTAGTCGCTGTCCCTGCCATTAGCCAACCGCAGGACACGAGAAATCCGTTGGTAAGGTAGCCACCGAATGCGTTCACCAAGAAGCATAGAATGAAAAGCATTGAGCTTTCGGCTGGGCTCAAAGGGCGGTATTCATCGGGGGAAAGACCGGGCAGGCCGATATTCCGGAATATAACGGCAAGAATGGAAATGAGGACCGCCCAAGCGACGGATGAAACCAATTTTCTCCGCTGCTCGCTCGACATCCAGTTCATCGACTTCATATATCTTTACTCGACAACATAATCGATACGAGTTTTCCGGCGCCCACAATTGGCTTTCGATTGGTTAGTTTCATCGCTTCCCCACGGGTACGCACATTAGCCTCATTTCGTACTTACCTAGACCTTGCACCATCAATGAGGGTGTCAGATCCAATGACATATTGCTCGTTAGACTCGTGGAAACTATCCCAAATTACAAGAGTCAGCACACGGGCAGACAGGTATTCACCGTTCGATCCAGAGGACCAGCTCGACGAGACTTGTGTTGGTGAAGTTTCCCGTGAGCGTCAATTCAATCGATTTTGCCGAGAACTTAAAACGTAAAGTCTGCTGCGTTGATCCAACCGTTTTCACGACACCAACCCTTTTCCAGGTTGGCATCAGCACTTGTTCCAGTTGACCGGGCGAATCATTTACGGCAATCACTCGCCCGTTTTTCAGCCCCGGCAGCAGGGTGAATGGATACTGGTTAACGGCGTTCCCTTTCCACTTTGTGATTGCGAATCCGTCAGTTAGCAAAGAGCCCCTCCGGTCTCGATCGAAACCGTCCGCGCCGATATGGCAATTATCTATTTGCCATATCCGACCGCTGTTCGGATGCCCGCCGATAACGACCCGTCCCTTTCCCAGTCTTGCCTCCAAATCATCCATCGTTAAGTTACGCAGGATGGATATTCGGTAATCGTCGCCTGATCTCGGCGGCGTTTGCCCGATGAGAAAGAGAGAGTAAATCACTTTAGGTTCGCCACCGCACCAGGATGAGCTTCCCAAAGATGACCGTCACGATATCCAGAATGACAACGGCAATTATCACCCAAAAGAAGCTCGTTGGTCCTCCCCCGATCAGTGAGATCACGGCGGCGTTCGGTAGCAGAATGCCGAGATATGTCGCCAAATCTGTGATTTCAATCCGCCAATGTTTCATTTTCAAGTCGCCCTGAGTTCCCTTCCCGACCCTCTCGGAAAAGGATT
>CANFJD010000184.1 GCA_947447315.1 Fimbriimonadaceae bacterium | reverse complement strand
CGGGATTGAATCGCTGGTTGGCGCGAGCATTCATTCTATTCACCGAGACTTTCACCCCCGGAACTGGTTGGCGGATAAGGAGGGGAGATTGACGGCGGTGATTGACTTTGAGCACGCCCGGTGGGATATCCGAGCCGCGGATTTGAACCGACCATGGGATAAAGAGTTTCATCGCAATCCGCGGCTGATCGACGCCTTTTATGAAGCATACGGACGGCCGGATGAGCGATTTATGGCTCAGATCCAAACCATGCGGTTGTATAACGCCGTGACCGGGTTGGTGTGGGCCCTAGAAGTGGGTGAGCCAGCGTTTGCGGAGTTCAATCGAAGCGCGCTACACCGGTTGATGGGCGCCAACTAGGCGCCCATCATGGTGCCTTACGACTGCGGCTTGAGGGCGTCGTAGATTCTGTTGAGTACTTCCTCGGTGAGCTTGGGTAGGACCTCGAGCGCGGAGAGATTTTCTTCGAGCTGAGCAGCACGGCTGGCCCCGAGGATGACGGTGCTCACGTGCGGATTTTTGAGGCACCAGGCGACGCTGAGTTTGGAGAGGGTCGTCCCCAGTTCGTCGGCGATGGGGCGAATGCGCTCCACGCGGGCAATATTTTCCGCGGTGATCGTGCCGTTTTTCAGCCATTCGTAGCCCGGGAGAGCGGCACGAGAATCGGCGGGAATGCCGTCACGGTACTTACCGGTCAAGAGGCCGGAGGCGAGGGGGCTCCAGATGGTGAGACCGAGGCCGTGATCCTCGTACAAGCGGGCGTATTCCTTTTCGACCCGGTCGCGATGGATGAGGTTGTACTCGGGCTGTTCCATGGCGGGCTTGTGGAGGTGATGACGTTCGGCAATTTCGTAGGCGGCCCGGATTTCATCGGCTGACCACTCCGAGGTGCCCCAGTAGAGAGCCTTACCACGCTGAATGATGTCGTGCATGGCCCAGACGGTTTCTTCGATGGGAGTCTCGCGGTCTGGTCGGTGGCAGTAGATGAGGTCGACATAGTCGAGCTGGAATCGCTCCAGCGAGCCGTCGATCGCCTGAAGGAGGTACTTGCGGTTCAGGGTTCCACGTTCGTTTACGCCGGGGTTAAGGCCCCAGTGGAATTTGGTGGAGACTAAGTAGCTTGAGCGACGAAGGCCAAGCCGTTTGATGGCAGCGCCCATGAGGGATTCCGACTGACCGGCGGCATACGCCTCAGCATTGTCAAAAAAATTGACACCAGCGTCGTACGCGATTTTCAAGAGGGAGGCGGCGCTTTCCTCATCCACCTGGTTGCCAAACGTCACCCAGGAGCCCAAAGAAAGTACGCTGACCTTAACGCCAGCTCGGCCTAATCGTCGATATTCCATCGCCATATTGGCTGAGTATGCCCTAACTGGATTGCCAGGGGCCCAAGACTTGAATGGGAGGGCGAACCGAGGGTTGGTCTGCCCAGAATCTTCAAGCTATCTGCGACGCGAGGAGTTCCTCCAGCGCGTCGTATGATTTTCCGGCACCGTATTCGATGCCGGAGGCGGCGTGGCCATCTCGGTTTTCTTTGGTAAGGTGCCGGATGACGATTTCGACACTGGTGATGCCGTCGGATTCGGAGAATGTGGCCGTTTCGGTACTGACGGCTTCGCGGATCACGGGAACGTTGTAGATATAGCTGCGGACCAGGCGGTTGGGAACTTCGAACTCCAAGGTTTGACCGAATGAATCGAACAGGCCGTAATCTCCCATATCCATTTGGTGTCGCCAGACGCCGCCGATTTCGTAGTCGGCCACGCACAGAATTGTTTTGCCCATGCCACAACCCAGCCATTTGGACAGGATATTGGGGTCGGTGAAGCAGGTAAAAACCGTGGCTTGGGGAGCCCGAAACTGCCGATGCAGGACAATTTCAGTATCACCTCTCAGTTCGAGCTGAAGTTTGAATTCAGGCACGATGCATCTCCGCCATCAGGCCTTCTAAATGATCGTAAGCGGAACAGGTGCCTTCGGCAACGCCGGACTCTGCATTCCCGTCTCTCAGCTCTTTGGATAGGTGGCGAATGACAATCTCTACGGTGGTGACGCCGTCGGCTTCGGTGAACGTTGCGGTTTCTGTGCTGATGGCCTCGCGGGTGACGGGGACGTTGATCACGTCGGAACGCACATAGCGATTGCGGGCTTCGAACTCGAGGGTTTGGCCGTACGAATCGAACGTACCGTGCTCGCCCATTTCGATCTTATGTCTCCAAACGCCACCGATTTCGGTGTCAACCACGCAATAGACGGAAGTTGCCCAAGAGGGGCAGAGCCATTTGGGCAGGATGGCGGCGTCGGTGAAGCACTTGAAGACCAGTGCTTGCGGCGATCTAAACTGGCGGGTGAGAACCAGTTCAGTATCTCCGCGCAGATCCACTTGAACCTGGAACTCAGGCATTTTGCACCTTTGCGAGATGGGATTCCAGCTGATCCAGCGTTCCGCCCCAGCCCTGGGTCATGCTTTCTCGGCCCGCGTCGAAGGTTTTGAGCTGAGCCGGATCGGATCCGACGGCGGAGATTTCTAGCCTAATTTGGGTGCCTCCATCGACTTCGGTGAAGCGGGTTTTGGAGAGCATTTCCAGCGGCCAATCGGGGGCCATCGGGTGCCTTACGATCCCGGCGCCTTCATCGGAAAACGAGACATGGACGATGATTGCTTCTTGATCGACGATGTCGCGGAACAGCCATCTTCCCCAGAATCCGGACTGGCCCGGCGGGACGATTTCGTAGTGAAAAATGCCGCCAGGGCGGAAGTCCATTACATTTCGTCCGGGCGTCATGCCCTGGGGAGACATCCATTGACCGAGGTGATCGGCCTGGCTAAAGGTGGCCCACACGAGGGCAAGGGGAGCTTTGAACGTCCTTTCCAGGACGAAGGGTTCGTAGTTCATTGTTCGGTCGCTTGGAGTTCTTGGAGGTAGGCATCCAGCCGATCAAAGCTGGCTTCCCAAAATTGGCGATATTGCTCGACAAAGCTGCTGGCCTCGGCCAGCGGTTGAGCATTGAGGCGGCGCGGTCGCATTTGTCCCTTCCGGTCGGCTTCCACGAGGCCTGCTTTTTCAAGCACTTTGAGGTGTTTGATGACGGCGGGTTCGGAGATGTCAAACGGTTTCGCGATCTCTCCCACCGGCATGGGCCCAAGGGCGAGCGCGGCTAGGATCGCCCGCCGAGTGGGATCGGCAAGAGCAGAGAACACGAGACTGAGTTTGTCGGGCGTCATAGATAACCGTTTGATTATATAACCAAAAGGTATTTATTTGTCAAGCGGTAGGTTGAGCCTAGGATGATCTACCGACCGTAACCCAATGAATTGGATACAGGAGGAGGGCACCAGCGGGTCGTAAGGAATCCGGGCACGCGCGAGCCCGGTACGACTACCGCTGGATGTCCCCGTAAAAAGTGGTGACGCTCGAAGCTACGACCGACCCGGAAAGGCCGGTGACGGGCCCGGGAGTGGCTCCTACCAATTTGGCGTTTTCGGATCCACTTGTGCGGAAAACATTAACGTTCCGCAACGAACCAGCACCCCGCAAATTGAGGTCGAGTTTCGTGGCGACGGAGTTCGTATTCACCACCACCGCGGCAAACTTCCGCATGGATGGGTCGGCAAAGGTGGTGACATAGATCCCTTTCTCGGGCTGGCCCTGGGTGCTCACCACTCTCCAACCCGGCCGAACGAACCGGCTGTACTGCGCCATCGCCCACAGCAGCTTAGCGGGCCGACTGTCTTGCATCAGCGAAGAACTCCACCAAAAAACAAAAGCGTTCAGATTCGACTGGGTGAAATCTTGGTGCATCACTTTGGCGACCACCAGCGCTCGGTTCATCTCACTGGTACCGTTGAAGGCGGACATATTCCATTCCGTCATCCAAACCTGTTTCCGAAGCGCGGCGGAGGCCTCGAACCGGTTGGGCTGATAGTTGTCGCGTTCGGTAAAGAGGTTGGCCAAGTTGCCGCCCATGCTCCACGGACCGTATTCATACTGATGCCCGGCGGCAATCTGAACTAGGTTACGAGTTGCAGGATCGGCGTAGACCTCGCTCAAGTGGGAATCCTTGAAGTTGTTGTCCTCGGCGGCCATGATCTTCAGCTTCGGATTCAGTTTCCAAACGCCCTTTCGCGTGAACTCCTTATTCAAGACCAGCAAGAAATCGTGAAACTGCTTGGGGGTCCAATCGCATGACTCATAATCGCAATCGAAGCTCGGCTCGTTTTGCAGCGAGAGCGAATACAACGGAAAACCCATCTTGGCCCTGAACCCCAGCACGTAGTCTGCGAGTAGATCCGCATAGTCCTGATAGTGGGCGGGGTCCAGGTAACCGCCGACCTCTGGTTTCGTCGCGTACGAAGCCTCCGTTAATCGATTCTTGCTCTTTTCTTCGGGCGGAGTCGGACTTTTCCAACGGTCAATCGGATTGTTGGGCGGTGTCCACGGGCTACTGAAGACTTTTGAGAGTTGGAAATCAGGATTGGCGGTGACCTCGGCTAGCAGTTTTCGCGTTGCGGCGAGATCCCAGTTGTCCCAGTCCAGCTTGAATTTTTTGTAGCTGCCCTGCTTGTCTTGAACGGTCGTGAAGACATACGCCCCGTCTCGCTTCTCGAGAAACTTATCGTCGAGCGTGGGGTTCTCGCGAAAAGGGATACGGTTACGTAGAATTGAGAATCCGGCCCCTTTGGTCACGCTGAAAAACGCCTCGGTATTGGCGGGGCCGACGGGAAGATTGCTCCAGGCCGTGGAAAAACCAAATCCATCCACCGTCTGCAGAGGCCGGCTAAAGTCTACGGTCACCGGTTGGCTCTGACCCGCGGGAACGGCATCGCCAGAAGCGGGAGCCAGGACAAAAAGGAGAGAGGTCAGCAACATTTGTGATCCGATCCGATCTGCATTGGCAAACCGTGAAGACAATCTACATCAATTCTGGACTGTACCGAAATTATCCGAGTAAATCCTCTGGTGGGCACTCGGTCGCAGCAGTGTATACGCTTCACTTTCGCCGGGAATCGTTCCCATTCGAATCCCCCCAAGCCTGCCAAGGCTCTCGTGCTATTACGCCCGTGGGTAGGCTAAGGTTATGATCGCTTCTGCGATTTTGGCGGCGGGGGCTTTGGGAGCCACATCTTGGGCAGACCTTCGGGGCAAGCTGGAAAAGAAATGGCCGAATAACCACGAGGTTCGCATTGTTTGCCACGGGCACAGCGTGCCGACCGGCTACTTTTTTGACGGCAAGGTGGAGACGTTCAATGCGTATCCGCACCTGCTTCACGTGGCGCTCAATCAGAAGTATCCCAACGCCGTCATCAACGTGATCACCACCGGAATTGGGGGCGAAAATGCGTTGCAGGGGGCGCAGCGATTTAAGGACGATGTGCTTTCCCTGAAGCCGGACGTGGTCACTATTGATTACTCCCTCAACGATCGCGGCCCGGGGGCTCCGGCGGTTCGGTCAGCTTGGAAGTCGATGGTGGTTTCGGCAAAGGAGGCGGGAATATTGGTAATTCTGCTGACGCCGACCCCAGATTTGAACGAGGACATTCTCGATAATAAGACGCCGCTGGCGATCCACGCGGCTCAGGTTCGCGAGCTCGCCAAGGAGTTGGGGGTGAAGCTGGTGGATTCTTATCAGAAGTTTTACGATATGAAGTCGCAAGGCATTGACCTGAAACCGTATATGTCGCAGAACAACCACCCCAATCGGGCAGGCCATATGGTCGTTGCGGCGGAATTAGAAAAAGCCTTCGCTTCGG
>CANFJD010000183.1 GCA_947447315.1 Fimbriimonadaceae bacterium | reverse complement strand
TCCGGGTCGCCCCACAGTTCCCCCATGTCGTCGCTATCGTGTCCGGCCGTCATGGTGAGCAAGTCGCGCACCGTCATCCGCGCCAGATTGTCCGAGACTTCGGCGGGGAGGTCATTCGGAAAGAAGCTGATCACCGCGTCATCCAGCCCAAACTTCCCTTCCTGAATCGCAAATCCCGCCGCGATGCTGGTGAAGCTCTTGCTCAGCGAATACATCTCGTGCGGTGTGGTCAGGCAATAAGGATGCCAAGCCGCCCGCGCCTTCACCTCGCCATCCTGCATCAGCACAAAAGCGTGCGGATCTTGACCGCGAGATTCCAGGAAGTCAGCAAAGGCAATAACGGCATCGTTCATAGGCCCAGTTTAACCGGCTTGAGTATCGACTCCCGCTGGTTGTGACAAGGTTTCGTTTACGCGCCCTGGGAGCGCCGATACTCTTGTCGGCGTCCGGAATCCGCACTCTACTAACTCCGAAGCCTTTTGGGTTGTCGGTCTTGGTCCAATGCCCGGTGGCTGCTTTTCCGCTCCTCTTATCGCACCGATCGCTCCACCCGAAAGGGGGCTCGCTCCGTGGTCTCGGCAATCCTTTCACTCGTGGCATTCGAATATAAGAAACCGAAAATTCGGCATTTCTGGAATCGTTCCGTCAGCCTAGATACAAAATGATACGGTGAAATTCATTTCCGTAGTCGTTCGCCCCGCGATTACCTTTCACGGCTACACGCCCGACAATCAGGAAATCATCGAGGAGTATCCCGAGCAACCGTTCGCCGAAAAGCTCATCGCTGTTGACCGTATCCAGTCCGTCACCGACCAATACATCCTCGTCACCTCCAGCCATGGCCGCGTGATATAATGGGAGTACGAAGGCACGCTAGCCGACCTAACCGCCCGGCTCAATCAAGCAAATCTCGTTGTCTAGTCGGCGGACCGCCTCAGTCCGCTGAGGCGCCACCCACCGGATCTCCGCCTAACTCAAATTCTGCCCATCCCAGCCGGAAAGGGATGGCCTACTACTAGAAGCAAATGCCACGTCGAGGCCGCCGTAGCGTCCGTAACGTTCTCTTCAAACATCATTTTCCCGCCGCCTCGACCAGCAGTCGAAATTTCCAACTCCGTTAGCCGGTAAACAAGTCCCAGCTGTGTGATATGTTGGTGCCGAGATCGGTAACATGGCCCAGTCATGGATATGCATCTCCACGCCATCGCTTGGTTCGACATCCCAGTTTCCGATTTCGAGCGAGCCCGGAAGTTCTATAGCCACATCTTCAGCTTCGAAATGCCAACGGTTCCGATGGGAACTTTGACCATGGGAATTTTTCTGCACGATCAGGCAAAGGGGGTCGGGGGCGCCATCGTCCTGTCCGAAGATCGCAAACCATCCGCCAATGGCTCGGTGGTGTACCTATTCGCCGGAGAAGATCTCAAAGTTGTCGAGAACCGCATTCCAGAAGCCGGGGGAACCGTCCTGCTCCCCAAGACCGAAATCGCTCCGGGAATGGGTTACTTTGCGCTCTTCCTTGACACGGAAGGCAATAAAGTTGGCCTTCACTCGATGAACTAATCTCTCCGAACCAGTCACACTGAATCGTGGGAAAACGGATCACCAGCCCAACTCCGCCCGATCGGCTCGAAAAATGGAAGAAAAACTGGGCCACCCCGGTTCTGCTTTCCGAAGACGAAACCGAAGCCGAGTTCGATGAATTCACGGAAGCGTTTGTGCCAAACCACATGCACAAACGCTTCATAAAAACCTTCGGCGTCCCTAAGGCGCCGTTCGGCAACCGGTTTTTCGTCGACGAAGCCGTGTACCGAAACTGGGACACCAAACTGTCGGAGCTACTACCCAGTGCCGCCGACCAGGCCGAAGCCACGGTCATCTACGCCAATCCCGAAGGAATGGAAGCCCACCGAATGCGAGGCCAAACCCGCCGCACCCTCCGCGACGTAATCATCGACGATTGGCATGGCGCGTGCGCCATCGTCCGCAGTCAGGGCACCGTGCTCTACCTATTTATCGAGCATAAAATGAAAGGGGTCATCGTCCTCTCCCGCGGCGCGACCGCACAATCGCCATCTGCTGAAGTCGAAGAAGAAGCGTAAACGACCAAAATCTGCCGTTAAAGCTGGTTCTCAATCTCCCTCATCGCCGACTCCATCCAGTCGGCCCTTCGATTCTCAGCAATCTTGAACCAAAGCCGCCCCGTCTCAGGCCACCAGGTTAACTCCAAGGTCCCCGGCCTCCTGGGCTGCTTCAGATGCCAGTAATGACATCCCGGATAAGCCCGCAACGTTCCTTTTAAACTCACCTCCAACCGAGCTTCTTCGAAGGCCGCCTCAATCGCCGTCACTGATGGAAGAGACCGAAGGGAAACGTCAATCTCGACCAACGTCAACTTACCGCTCTGGCCCCGCCACAATCGGGGTTGGGGTCTCAAATTCCGTCAAACTATCCAACTTCCCATCCGCATCGCGGACCACAACAAACATCAGATTCCGCTTCGTATCGCGGTAGAGGTAAATCGTCCGCTCACCCTGCGGAATGCGTTGCACAAACTTCAACTGCGAAAAATCCGCCTTCTGCCATGCATCAAGATTCTTTTCGGACTCTTTGCGATACGACTCGGTCAATCGGTCCAGCATCGGAGACTTCGTTCGAAAGCTCGCCGCGACCGCTAGGGCGTCCCTCAGTACATTAGGATCTGGATCTGCTCCCAGTGTCCACTGGGGTCCCCTATATCCCTTGATGTAAGCCGTCGCGACCACTTCGCCAATGAAAGGCCGCGCATCCCAACCTCCAAAATTGGTCAGCACGACGACCGTCAAATCATCGTCCAAAAATCGGGTCAATTGCGCTGAAGCATCGGCCCATCCTCCCGAATGCTTCTCTACGCGGTGTTGTGAAGTACCGCTCAAAAAGACGCCCAAGCCGTAGCCGCCGGAGCTCATCCCATCCGGCCACGCCACGTCGCCACCAATTAATCGAGCGGGACGAAGCATCTCTCGCCGACTCGCCGGCTTCAACAAAGTCCCTCGCTTCAGAGCCTCGGACCAAACGTTGAGATCGTCCATCGTAGAAACCAATCCGCCCGCCCCACTGCCAATCTTGTCTGTCAGCATCGGAGCATTAACCTCCGACTTCAACGCGGGATTCCATCGATACCCCTGCGCCCGCCGCGCAATAATCTTCTCCTCAGAATTCGGATGCGTGTCATTCATCCGCAAAGGTTTAAAGATCCGTTCCTGCAAAAATTCAAAGTACGGCTTGCCCGAACTTCGACTAACCAGGTTTGCCAGAATCCAGTAGCCCATGTTTGAATACTGCCAGCGCCGGAATGGTTGCGGCGTGCGCTTGGTGAGCTTCTTTATCGCATCCGTAAACGAGTTCTCGGGAAAGTCGAAATCAAAGGCGCTATCGTTTATCCCCGAGGTGTGCTGCAGCAGACTTCGAATCGTCACCGGCGACCACGAGTCGGGAAGATCTCGCAAATGCCGCGTGATGGGATCATCTAGGTTCAGGCGACCATCTTCCGCCAGCAGCAAAATTGCCGCCGCCGTGAACTGCTTCGTAATGCTACATATCTCAAAGATCGTGTTCCGGCGTACCGGAGTCTTCTGCTCCAGATCGGCATATCCGTAAGTGCCAACTTTGATCGCTCGGCCATGGCGAAAAACCCCGATGGTCATTCCTGGAATGTGCCGATCCCTCATCTGCACCCGCGCCCAATTGTCGGTGATGTCGGCCGGAGAAAGCGACCCAACGCTGAGGCCCATCAGCACCATGGCTAAGCGAATATTTAGCGTCACGAACCGACGTTACCCGCTCGGATGGCGTCCGCTGACTAAGGTCGCGCCCGGGAAAGAACCAGCGCAACCGAGCTTCCCATAGCAAGAAAGAAACCAATCCAAATCGGCGCATCCAAGGTCACCGCGTGGCTGGCAAGACCCATCCCCATCAGGAAAGCAAATCCCGCCACGATGCCCACCGCCACCGAGAATTCCCGCGAAAACTTCATAACGTCATTATAAGCGGACTTATGGCAAGTAACAAGCAATCGGCAATGAACGGGCCGAATCGACCTCTGTTCGCAATAGCAGCCCGTTCCACTTCCGAGAAACCACCCTTTACCGCCTAGCACCCAATTGGAATCCCAATTAGCCGAGAATTCAATTGGTAAGATCCAAGCGTGCCCGAAATTGCCTTTGACCGCTACTACCGATACGAAGACCTAACTCGCTTACTCAACGCGTATGCAACTGAATATCCCGATCTGGTAGCCGTTTCCTCCATCGGTAAGTCCTACGAAGGCCGAGATATCTGGATGGTCACGGTCACGGACACAAACCATGGGGCCGCCGAAGACAAACCGGCATTCTGGTGCGACGGAAACATTCACGCCAGCGAAGTTAGCGCCAGTACCACGGTGCTGAAAATCTTAGATCTGTTGGTGACTCGACCGGAAATGCTGGCGGATCGAACGTTCTACTTGGTACCGCGGCTAAACCCAGATGGTGCCGAATGGGCCCTTGCCGACATCCCAAAACTGATCCGAAGCAGTACCCGCCCATACCCAGATGAGATCGAAGATCCGTATGGGTTAGAAAAGGAGGACATTGACGGCGATGGCCGAATCTTAAATATGCGGGTTCCCGATCCGAACGGGGCTTGGACGGTCAGCGAGGATGAGCCGCGACTATTACGCCGACGCAAGCCAGGGGAATTCGGAGGAAGTTACTACCGGGTTTTGCCCGAGGGCCGGTTCAAAAACTTTGATGGCATCACAATGCGGGCCACCCGACCTCTGCAAGGTCTCGATCTCAACCGAAACTTTCCCAGCGCGTGGCGGCAAGAATACGAGCAGCATGGTGCGGGGAATTTCCCCACTTCAGAACCCGAGGTCCGTGCCGCGGTCCAAGCTATTGTTGACCACCCGAATATTTGCGGCGCCATCTCGTTCCACACCTATGCCGGAGTGCTGTTGAGGCCACCCAGCCGAATGCCGGACTCTGATATTCCGGCTGAGGACCTATGGACCTACGACGCGATCGGCAAAGTTGGACAGGAGATGACCGGCTATCCACCGGTCAGCAACTACCACGAGTTCCGCTACCATCCGAAGGAAGTTATCACCGGGGTATTCGATGACTGGGCCTATGAGCATCGCGGGATTCACGCCTGGACGGTAGAAATCTGGGCTCCAGTCCGCCAAGCTGGAATCACCGATTACAAATACATCGATTGGTTCCGCGACCATCCCCATGCCGACGATATCAAGATGCTGGCCTGGTCCGACAATGAGCTGGAAGGCAAAGGCTATATCGATTGGTACCCGTTCGAGCATCCCCAGCTAGGTTCCGTTGAACTCGGTGGATGGGATGCATTCTACGCCTTCCGGAATCCCCCGCCAAAGTTCTTGGAGGCAGAAATTACCCCCCTCGCCGAGTGGGCAATCTGGCATGCCTCAACCGGTCCCAAGTTAGGATTGCGCGCGGTGCTCACTGAACCCATCGGCGATGCGTGGCGCGTTCGGCTGGTTGTGCAGAATGAAGGCTGGCTACCTACCAACGTCACCCGACATGGGGAAGCTCGGAAACTCTGCCGCGGTGTTCGGGGCAATATAACTCGACTGGACGAACCGGAGTTGGAACCCTGTCAATGGCTTCGTAGCGGACGACTGAACGTCACCTACGGGCAACTTAAGGGGTATTCGCACATTCCGGCTGGCGGCTTTGGGTGGTCAGTTGATGCCACCGATGACGTGGCCACGTTTGAG
>CANFJD010000182.1 GCA_947447315.1 Fimbriimonadaceae bacterium | reverse complement strand
TGGCCCTGATCGTAACCAATTTCTACCACCAGCCATCCTCCTGGCCGCAACCGACGGAATGCAGCGGGAATCCACCGTTCGTACAGTTCGAGTCCTGATTCACCTCCATACAGCGCGAGATGGGGTTCAAACTTCTTCACTTCTGGCATCAGCTCGACGTCGCGACGTATGTAAGGCGGGTTCGAAACAATCAGATCGAATTGAGGGACTGATGCCCACGCTTCCAAGCCGTCCATTAAAACAAACTGAAGTATTGCCCGATGTTTCGAGGCATTCTCCATCGCGATTTGCAGCGCCGTGCGGGAGTAGTCGGTCGCGGAAACGCGCCATCGCGGACGTTCGGCGGCTAGCGTAACCGCGAGCACGCCAGATCCAGTACCAACATCAACAACGGCTGCGTTTTCGGGTATCGGCAACTGTAGCACGGCTTCAACGAGGTGTTCAGTCTCGGGGCGAGGAATCAGAACTCCCGGAGAAACGGAGAATCGCCGACCGAAAAACTCACGGTATCCCACGATGTATGGGAGCGGTTCGCGGGCCTCTCGCCGCTGGAGGAGGGCTTCAGCGGCGAGCTCGTTGATCTCTTGTTCCGGGTGGGTGATCACGAACGTGCGGGAGGTCAAGAGTACGTGAGCGGCAAGCAACTGACTGTCGAGCCGCGCCTCCTCAATTCCAGCCGACCGCAACCGAGCCGTCGCCATGGGCAACCATTCGGCTAGGGTCATTGGTGGATACCTTCCATCTGGGACTAAGCGGGTACTGGATAGCGAAGCAACTTTTCGCGAAGTTCGTTCACGATTTCGGCTTTTACGTAGATTCCTTCTGGCAAGTACTCCATCTTTAGCACGCGGCCGAAATCATAGCATTCTTGTAGGTACCTCGGTTTATCGTAAGGGATCAGGGCTTCCACGGCCCCGAGAAGTTCCTGCACCTGCCGCTTGATGTGGCGCATCAGATCTTCCCATCCTTCTCCGGTGAGGGATGAAATGGCCACCGAGTTTGGCCACTCAGCAACTAAACGACGAGCAAGCGTCGGATCTTCAACCCGATCCACCTTATTGAACACAGTAATCATTGGCTTTTCGCCGGCGCCTAACCGCGTGAGGGTTTCCAAAACGGCATCCCTCTGAAGTTCCCAGTGGGGATTGCTGATGTCTACTACGTGCAAAACGAAGTCTGAGAAGGTCGCTTCTTCTAGGGTCGATTGGAACGCTGCCACCAAGTGGGTCGGCAGGTTTCGGATGAAACCTACCGTGTCGGTCATGAACACGGCGTAGCCGTCAGGAAGATCCACTTTCCGCGTGGTGGGATCTAACGTGGCAAAAGGCATCGCGTCGGCTAAGAAATCGGTGCTAGCGAGACGATTCATCAACGTCGACTTACCCGCCGATGTGTAGCCTACGATGGTGGCGAATGGAAATGGATGTTTTCGGCGGCTCGCCCGTTGTTGGGCTCGGATCCGGGTGACTTCCTCGATGTCGCCACCGAGTTTGGAAATACGGTCACGTACCATCCGCTTGTCGGTTTCTAGCTTGGTTTCGCCAGGACCACGCATGCCAATGCCACCTTTTTGTCGTTCGAACTTGGTGTAGACCGACATGAGCTTGGGCATCATGTAGGTGAGCTGTGCCAGTTCAACTTGCAACATGCCCTCCCTTGTTTTGGCCCGTCGAGCAAAAATATCTAAGATGAGCTGGGTTCGGTCAACCACCTTTACCTTGCACGATTCGGTAAGGTTTCGCGTTTGGATGCCGGACAGTTCTGCATCTACGATGACAACGTTTGCCCCAACATCAGCCACCAAAGCCGCTATTTCTAGGACCTTGCCCTTTCCAACGTAGGCCGTCTTGTACGGGCGATCTAGCCTTTGTCGAATACTGGCCAGAGGTGTCACCTGGGCCGCCTCGCACAGGCCCTCCAGTTCTTCTTCGACGGCGGTGTCTTCGCTGTCGTCTTCGTTGAGAAAGACAAGGACCGCCTTTTCTATTTCAAGTTCGAGGGATTCAGTTTTCGATGGAACGCGCTTTTGCATAAGGTTTTAAATCAGATTCAGGCCCGCCCGATTCAGGGGCAGGTTCGACGGAAATCGACGAGTTGAACTAGCTGAACCAAATGCGCATAACCATCGGCGAACCGACCCGTACAGTTAACCTCAACCGTCGGGCCGGCCCGGGACCGCTCCCAACCTAAATTTTCAAAATTCCGTAGGAAATACCAAGAGACCAGCCGTTAAAGTTCACACCATCCTTTTGGTCAAACGCGTTGTACCGTCCGTAAAAGTTCAGGCGTCCAGAAATGTTTACGCCTAGTTCTGCAAACCCGGAAGCACCGAGAGTCTTGTTCGAGTACTTTTTGAGGCCGCTTCGGAAGCTGTAATCGTAGTACGTGACGCCCGCTCCTAGCCGAGCATAAGGATGGGTGGTGGACTCATTCGGGTTGAAATCACGCTCGTAGATTGCGCTCAAAGGTACCAAGAGCATCTTATTGCCATGATCGCTGGCCGTGATGAAGTTGATCCCGGTGCGGAATCTTCCCTTAGTTGCGGAGACGGCGTCGACGGGGCCAAAGCCGAATGACAGAATCTGCGAACTGAATGCGTTCTTTAGGGTGCTACCGATTGGATAGTACAAGCTGACCGAGGGTCCCGCAGTCTTGACTGGTTCGATCGGACCGTACTGGGCGAGAGAGAAAGCGGGGACGATCGAGCAAATGACGGGAATGACTATCTTTAGCATGCTGACTGAGATTAAGACGCATTGCTCTCGGGTTATGTATCGATTGGTTACCGGAATGTAACTGGCTGGGACATGTGTTGCAACAGACTTTCCAGTTTTTGACGGGACAATTCTCGTAACCGCAAACCTTCCTTACGATTGAAGGAGCATGGATCCATTATCGAGCCAGAAGTAGATATTTCCTGGTTGAGCGGAATGAATTCCGGTACGGATGGCGTCAAGGGCAAATCGATGTCTCGGGGATCGAATTCACCAACCCAATCATTAGCCGCGGCAATATGGCCGATGAATAGAGAATCTGCACCACACAGCCCCTGCAAACTGGCGGTGAATAGCAGCGAGGTTGGGTTTTCCGCACGAACGCTTTGAAGCGTAAAAAGAGTTTGGGCACAGAGACTCTCTTCAACTGACAGCACCAGGACGCGCCGGAATCCTGCCGACAGTACTGAGTTGAGAATGTCGGAGATAACGGAAGCGAACGTGGAGGGAGCGATGGAGAGCCGACCCGTGAAGCCTGCGAACATCGGTGACGCAGCAAATGGAGGAGTGGGGAGCAACAGAACCTGTTGATCGCGGATCAAACTGACCGCATCTTCAAGCACTTTCGCCTCCATGCCCACCGGGAGTCCGGGACCTCGCGGCACGGTACGAGCCACCGGTAGTAGGACCGGCATTTCTCGATCAATCTGATCGATTTGTTGGCCAGTGAGCGCCGAAAATCGCATAGGCTAGCCTCGAACTGGGCCGGGTTGGCGAGAAAGGTCCGGACCGTCTGTCACCAATTGAGTGAGCCACGCCACCTTGGCCGCGAAGGCAGGATCCGCGGCGATCATGGCGTCAATTTTTTGTACTGCATGAAGCACGGAAGTATGGTCTCGACCGCCAAACTGCTTACCAATGTGCTTCCAAGAGTCACCGGTAATTCGTCGCTGAATATACATGGAGATGTGGCGAGCCATGACGATAGGGGCGCGCCGAGAATCGCCGACGATCTCCTCCGGAGTGATGTCTTCCGCGCGACCGACCACCGTAATAATGAGGTTCATATTCGGCTTCGGTCGCTGACGCGAGTAGCTACGTGCCAAAACGGGCTGCACCAGATCCAGCGTGATCGGTTGCCCGGAAAGACTCGCTTCGGCGGCGACGGTCGTGAGGGCGCCTTCTAAGTGGCGAACATCATCTTGGATGGCTTCGGCGATCGCAAGCGCAACCTCAAAGCTGAGTTCGATGCCTTTAGACTGCGCCTTGGTGTTCAAAATGGCGATCCGGGTTTCGGTATCGGGTAACCGGATGTCCGTAACCAAGCCCGCTTCCAAGCGGCTACGAAGGCGATCGTTCATTACGAACAACTCAGAGGGCGGGCGATCGGCCGTAAAGACCATTTGTCGGCCGGACTGTTGCAAAAAGTTGAACGTGTGGAAAATTTCTTCCTGAGTTTTATCTTTCCCGAGAACCATCTGGATGTCGTCGACTAACCACACTTCGGCCGAGCGTATGCGGCGACGGAATGCATCGATCTTGTTGGTTTGCAGGGCGATAACAAATTCTTCGGCAAACACCTGAGCGGTGAGATACTCGACACGAACGTTTGGCCGATGCCGTCGCATTTCGTTTGCGATGGAGTGGAGGAGGTGGGTTTTTCCCATCCCGCTGCGTCCGTAGATGACGAGAGGATTAAACTGACCACCGGGGTCGTTGGCTACGGCTTGGGCCCCGCCATGGGCCATGCGGTTGCTTTGACCGACCACGAAGTTGTCGAAGCGGTAGTTTGGATTCGGAATGAAAGATGGCTGATTAGACGGCGCGGACGGGGTGATCACGACCGACTCGTTGGACGGAACTGTATCGCGACCGCCCTGGACTTTCCGTAACTCAATGGAAATCGGTCGGCCAATTTCGTCGCTTAGGAATTGCTCGATAGTGTCTTGAAGCCGATTCCGTACCCAATCGAGGGTGAACTGGGAAGGAACGTCGATGAGGACTTTATCGCCCGTCTGACCGGCGGGACGGAGCGGACGTACGAAGCGGAGCATCCAACGTTCGTCATATTCGTTCCCGAGCCGCTCAATAACGGCGTTCCAGTGCTGGGATAAGGCGGAGACTTCGGTGTCGTCTGAATTCGAAAAAAGGTCCTTCATGAATACAAAAATTCACCGAAGGCTCGGTGAGAAGAGCAGCAGTATACACGGGCAAAAATGGAGTGCTCTTAATTCAAACCTAAATATGGCGAACCCGCCTTAATGCTGAGTTTGAATGCCCAAAATTACTAAATTTATCGACGGATTACGACGTTTTTCGCCGAAATTAATTTTATACGACGCCTGTCTACCGATTTTACGGGACCGAGTACGCTGAATATTCGTGGAAGCGATTACAAGTATCAATGGACATGAAATTGCGGTATTGGGGGTCCTAAATGGGCACGACCTCTTATTGTCGCAGTTACGTCAACTTTTGGCGCGCGCTCGGTTTGTGGTGGCGGCGGATGGGGCGGCTTTGCGATGCCGGGACGCGGGTCGGCTACCGGATGTGGTGATTGGAGACATGGATTCATTGCCGGTCGAGGTGCGAGATCAGTTTCCGCTTTACCAATGGGAGGAGGATCAGGATTACACCGATACGCAGAAGCTTTTGCGATTTGTGGCGGATCGAGGTGATTCCGCGGTGGTGCTGGCGGGGATTGAGGGAGATCTGCCGGATCACTCGTTAGCCGCGTGGGGAGCCTGCCTCAGCAGTAGTTTGGATATCCGGGTGGAACTGCGGCGAGGGTATGCCGTAGTCGTCCGCCGGTCGGCGCGGGTTTTCGTGACACCGGGGACGCGGATTTCGCTGATTCCGATGACGCCGTGTTTTGATGTTCACTTGACGGGAGTGCGATGGCCGCTGGCGGGGGCTTCGCTCGCTCTTGACGGGCAGGTGAGTATTTCTAACCGGGCCGTGGCGGACACGGTCGAGGTGAGCCTAGGCGGCGGGACTGCCTTGCTCTTCGTTTTGCGCGACGATAAAGGCGCGGATCCCGTCGACTGAGAGCGGATGGAAGTCGGGGACCCGGTTGAGGGCG
>CANFJD010000181.1 GCA_947447315.1 Fimbriimonadaceae bacterium | reverse complement strand
GCGGTTTGGGGTGGTGGACGACGGGTTCGAGATCGCGGCCGACCATCATGCGCACCATGGTCGGTTCGGTGATTTCATGCTTGGCTAGCTCGCCTGCGTTTTGGCCATCGCGGAGAACGGTGACGCGATCGGCGACTTCGATGACTTCATCCAGCCGGTGGGAAATGTAGATCATGCCGACGCCTTCTGCCTTCAGGTCTCGCATCAGGCGGAACAGGTTCTTGGCCTCCTCGGGGGTAAGGCTGCTGGTCGGTTCGTCGAGAATGAGGGCGCGGACGTCGAGCGTGAGCGCACGGGCAATTTCGACCAATTGGCGCTGGGCAACCGAAAGCGATGCGATGGGGGTTGTCGGCGGAATGTCGAAACCAATTCGCTTTAGTATCTCACCCGCACGGTCCTGCATGGCGCGGTCGTCGAGGAAGAAGCCTTTTCGTTTCTCGAACCCGAGGAACAGGTTACTGGCGACATCGAGGTTATCGATGGCGGAGAGCTCTTGGTAGATGACGCGAATGCCAAGGCGCAGGGCTTGAGCGGGGTCGTGGAGCGTGATGGGTTGGCCGTCGAGGCTCACCGTGCCCGCATCTTGCCGGTGAACGCCGCCAATCACCTTCATGAGGGTGGATTTCCCGGCACCGTTTTCGCCAATTACGGCGAGGACCTCACCCTGAGCCAGGGTGAGGTCCACTTGATTGAGGGCCACGACTCCGCCGAACCGTTTACTGATCCCGCGGAGTTCTAGCAATTACTTGCCTCGGAGTTCCTTCAGCTTGGCCGAGAACTCGGCGACCGAGGACTTGTCGATCACCTTGGTGTCGATGATGACCTTCTTGTTTTCGGGAATGACGGACTTGTCGCCATCAAGAACCTTGGCCAGTAGCTTCATGGACTGGTAACCGAACTCAAACGGCTGCTGAACGATGGTGGCAGTGATGGAACCATCGGCGATACCGGCCAGCGTGTCGTCTTCTTCATCGAAGCAGATGACCTTTACCTTTCCGACCTTTCCGGCTTCCTTAACGGCGTTGATGATCGCGGGACCGTTGTAGCTCCACAGGCCCACCATGCCGGCAACGTCCGGGTAGGACGTGAGGGTGTCGGCGGCGTTCTGCTTGGCGCGAGCGTGGTCGGTGTCGTCGGTTCGCAGGTCGATAATTTGAACCTTTGATCCTTCGAGGGCAGCTTTCAGGCCTTCAAATCGCTCTTTGGCATTCTGGGCGTCGGCCTTGCCAACGAAGACCATGATTTTGCCGCCATTGGGAAGAGCTTTCTTGACTTCTTCACCGGCCATTTTTCCGGCGGCAACGTTGTCGGTGCCGACGTAGAGGCTGCGCTTGCTGTCGGGAGCGTCGCTGTCTTGGCAGAAGATGGTGGTCTTTTCGGCCAGCTGATCCAAATCGGGGGTTTGGTTCTTGGGGTCGACCGGGCTGACGGCGATACCGGCGGCGCCGTTGGAGACCAGGTCATCCAAGATCTGCTTTTGGGTGGCGGCGGAGCCGTCCTGCGGAATTTTGAACTCGACTTTGTAGCCCGTCAGTTCACCTTCGGCTTTCTCGGTGCCTTTTCGGGCGATCGTCCAAAAGTCGCTGGCGTTATTGGTTACGAAGGCGATGGTTTTGGTTTCACCGGCCTTGGTCTCGGCCGCCGGCTTGGTTTCATCGGTCTTGGTGGAGGTGGTGCTTGATGAGCTGCAGCCCACCAACACAAGAGTAAGAGCGGCGAGGGAGGACAGTAAGGCTTTCATAGACTCTTCCGAGAATGAAATCTACCCTTATTCTCAGTTGCTTATATAGTGGTGATCTTGAAGCGTCGTTCAGGACGCACGCGGAGGATGGATTCGGCTTCAAAGAGTGGATCGGCAGAGCCTTAAGTTGCACCGGTGCCCGGCGGTATCGTGAACCATGCAGGCGCGTGGGACAGTAGCTAGATTTGTTGCGGGAGGTGTGTTTTTGGTTTGGGCCGGGCTGGTAATCGCGGGATACATCGAAGCCGTCCGCCATCCGCCTTCCGGTTACCATGATAATCCTGGGCAGATCCTCTCTTTCGGAATTCTTCCCGGCCTCATGGTGGCGGCGGCAACTTACATGATCATTTGGTCGGCTTGGCCACCGGTAGAAAGGTTGCTGCATCGAATGGTGAAGAGCAAACTTCCGCCTCGGCAATACTGAAAATCAGCTGGATTAATGCATCGCATCAACTTCAGGAATCCCAAGGCGGGATTGGTCAAATTTGGGTGGACTGTCCGGTTTGCCGCCATGTCAGCGCTGCTTTGGATCGCCTGGGCACTTGTGCTCGCCTTCCCAACCTTCAAGGCTGATTTGCTTCTGTATATGGGGCTATCAATCGTATTCCACAAGACGATTGATAGCCTCAGGCATGCGATTGGCAGCTTCCTTACGCATTTGTTCGTCGTTGTTGTCGGCTTCGTCATCTTTTCACAGTTGCTGATAGGGTTTACGAACGACTATGGGATTGCGATCTACGCTAGGCTAGCTACGGCGATGACGGTGGCCACGCTGACGGTATTGGTAATTGAATTGGCGAGGAACCAGTGGCAATCGCAGCGCGATTGAGAGCAATCCTCCCATGTGCTTTGTGAAGTCGGCAATTTGCCGTGCCGCGCGTAATGCGGAAATGAGCTCCTTTCGGGAAGTCAACGGAGTTGACCAGCCCCGGTGGGCCGGGGCAGCCAAAAAATCAGGCAATAGCGAGCGAATTATGTCGCATCACAGTTCTGCGACTCCGAATGCTCGCTACGAAAAGGATTTCAGGTACCGACCCGGGGGCCGACGCGAACGCCTCGCAAGACCCGTGAACCATTCGACTCCTGTGTCCCGACATACAGGCACAGCGACTGGTCCATTCCGCGGTATTTCATGCCGGCCCACGCTTTGGAGGCGGCCCCTTCGGAATCAAATCCATTTGCTTGCCAGCTGTTTACGAACTGATCGCGAAGTTCCTTCTGCACCTTTGGCGGGAGATCATCCCATCGTCTGCCAGCATCAGTAACGCCGTCAGGATCTTGATGATCTTTCGACATCTTGTCAAAAATTGCTGTGAGATTCGCCTGGGCCAAATCATTCCAAGCAGCCAGCTGAATATCGAGTCGTCGACCGATTTTCTGGTAAACACCGTACTCGTTTGTCCGGTCGTACCTCGGTGAAAATGCAATCGTGATCCGATCAACCGGTCGTTCTGCTATTGTCTTTTCGTTCCGCTGGGAATCACTCACTTTTAATGGTTTGTCGTTGAGGAAGTCATTGGAAGCCCGGCTGGGAAATTCACCAAAATGCATGCTGAAGTCGCGACCGTTAACCTGAATTTTTGCCTGGCGGTACTGACACAGTTCAACATTGACTTGAGAGCAGTCCAGCCCGGGTTTTAGCTGCATCTGCTTTTCAAGCCGCTCGGCGAGACGTTTCCTTTGTTCCGACGGAACATCATCCAGATTGAACTGGCGTGAGTCCGTGTGGGCATTGACCATCGCTAGCAACAATGGGTCACCAAAGAGGTGGTTTCGCACGGAGTCATCAACGACGACCACGGGGCCGGTTGGCGACTTAGCTTCAAACGGAAGTTGCTCGTCGGGCTTCGCTTCGGTAAACCATCGCTTATCGGTATTAAGGATTGGAGAATCCGCCATCGTGACAATTAAGTCTGGCGACGTCGGTGCGCTAACAACAATTGCGATCCACAGTAGCGCGTGCATGGCTAGTTACCCGGATCGGTGATTACAGAACCCGCTTGCCAATACCGGTCTCGTCGCTGGTTTGTCGAACCGACTGTCCAAATCTCATGGCCCGTTTCAGTAAAGATTCTCACTTGTCGAGTCAACGTCAAACCAGGTGCCAATGTGGTGTTGACACTCCAGGGGAGGTCGTCATGAGCCCAAGTCAATGGATTGAATTTAGAAGACCATCCGGTCGAAACCTCTGAGCCGGTAATCCTGAAATTAATCGTCCAGCCTCCGGACGCAACAAGTGTTTGGGTTGAAGAAGTCGTGTTTGTCGCTGTGTAGACAGTTATGTCCGTGTGGGTTTGAGGGTCGATTACGGACTCTACCAATGTATCCGCATAAGGTGTAACACAAAAAGCAGAAAGTATTCCGATCGCTGTTAGCTTCATGGCAAAATGATCTTACAATAACCCCCATGGGATGAGTCCTGTAATAATTGCTAGGTTTTAACCACGCATTTGATGCTGCATTAAACGATCGAGTCAGGTAACGAAAATCGGTATCTACTGATCCCCATCAGCAGATTACTGAAGTTTGTACTTACTAAAGGTTTTTGCTTTCATGCGTAGCCTTTTTGAGCCGAAAGAAAAGGCGGACTATGGTTTTGGCGTCTTCGTCGGAGAGGTGGCGACCGAAGAGGTCTTCGATTCCGGCGGAGTAGAAGGGCCAGGCGCGTTCACGCTCGGCACGACCGTGGTCGGTGAGCTGGCAGTGCATGGCGCGGCGATCCATGGGGCAGGCAACGCGGGTGACGAGGCTCTCCTTTTCTAGGCGATCGACAAGCCGAGTAATGCCACTGCGGCTGTAGGTGAGGCGGTCGGCGAGCTCATTCATGCGGAGGCGGGAATCGGGAGCGTCTTCCAGATTGAGCAGGACGTCGTACACCTCCATGCCCACAACGCCGGCGGCGGTCATTCGGCGATCGATCTCGCGCGTGATCTGGGCTTGGGCCAAATAGAACTCCACCCAGGCTGCCTTTTTCACGTCGCTTAACATTTTCATCATTTTACTCATAATTCTCTCCGCAACTATTGACAATGCAACTAATGCATGCAACAATAATTGACATCGCAATCAAATGCGACCTAACAGGAGTCAAACATGTCAAACACCGCATCGGTATCAGAACTCGTCTCGCAATTGGTAGCCCACGTTTCGCAGGGAAAGATCTTGGAGGCCTACGACGCGCTTTACGCGGAGAACGTGGTGATGCAGGAGAACAACAACCCGCCGACCGTGGGTAAGGCCGCAAACCGCGTTCGGGAAGAACAGTTTGTGGGCAGTGTGAAGGAAGTTCACGTGAACCGCGCCGCCAAAGTGCTCGTGGACGGAAACAAGGCCGTGATTGAATGGGTTCTGGAGTTCACCAACCAAGATGGCGTTCGCCTGAAGTTCGACCAGATTGCCCTGCAGACCTGGGAGAACGGACAGATTACGGAAGAGCGATTCTTCTACGATTCGGGCAGCTTGGTCCAGGGCTAATGAATCCGCTCCTCACTCGAGTTTTAGCGACATCGAATCGCATCACTCCCACCCTGATCCGGGTGGGAGCGGGGGTGGCGATGTTTCCCCACGGAGCGCAGAAGGCGCTGGGATGGTTCGGCGGTTATGGATTTTCGGGGACCATTGACGGTATTGGCAAGAGCATGGGCATTCCACCGATCTTTGCCGTGCTGGCGATCGCCGCCGAATTTCTCGGTGCGTTGGGATTGATCACCGGCACCTTAACTCGCGTTTCGGCCTTTGGCGTGGCTTTTACAATGGCGGTGGCAGCGGTGATGGGCAAGCACTACGAAAACGGCTTCTTCATGAACTGGTTTGGCAACCAGAAAGGAGAAGGTCTGGAGTATTTCTTGCTGATCATAACCCTGGCCGTAGCCGCCATGATTGAAGGCGGCGGACGAGCCAGCGTAGACCGCTGGCTTACCCGCAGCTCCCGTTCGAATTAACCGAACTTGAGCTGGATCTGGTCGGTCCGTAGGTGGAAGGGACCGGCCCCTGGGGCCGGGTTTGGATTTTGGGTGCGGAAGAGAGTCCGCACCCGATTATTTGGCCCCACGTAGGGAGTG
>CANFJD010000180.1 GCA_947447315.1 Fimbriimonadaceae bacterium | reverse complement strand
CGACCCTTGCTGGTTCCGGTAACCGTAACGTCCTCGCCTTCGGCGAAGATGTCGGCGGTCACTTCCTGGCCCAGTTGCAGACCGTCGGTGCTCTCCACGCGAAACTCGCGCAGGGTGCGTAAATTCTTGGTGAGGCCCGCTTTCTTCAGGTGTCCAAACTTGGGGAAGGTGAGCTTGCTCTCCTTCGCCTCGCCGAAGCCAACCTGAACCGCCGCGTAGCCGTCCGTTTCTTGAGTTTTGAGTTGGGTCACGTAGACCGGTCCCGCCTGAATTACTGTGACCGGCACCATTTTGCCGTCCTCAGTAAATAAGTGGGTCATACCGACCTTCGTTCCCAGTATTCCTGGCAACATTCTTATTTTCCTTGCTTCCCCCGCATCCTTCGGCGTGTCCGATTCGTAAGAATCATCGACGTTGCCCATTTAACGGGTCGCCCCGCCGAAAGTGCTTGAAGCTCACGCACCCGGGCGAACCCGGACACGCAACAAAGAGTTATACCCGACTTCGCCTTTCAAGTTGCAGGAACATTGAGCGGTAGACTGGTCGACGTCTGGGTCCAAGGATTATGCTAGCCGAAATCTCGATGATTCTCATCATTGCTGGCCGTGGGGGCCAACGTCCATCACCCGAGAATCCTGGACAAGCCTCTCTCAGTGCAACAGAACTGTATTCTCGGTATCGTGACTCGGTTGTCAGCATAAATTCAGTGGGACCAGATGGCACCTCTGCGGGATCAGGATTTTTTTTCGAAGATGGACTGACAATTCTCACTTGCCTCCATGTCATAAAGCACGCCACAAAAATCACTGTGACTTCCAGAAACGGGGACGTATGGACGCCTGTATCTATCGCATTTGACCAGGCATCTGATCTTGCGTTACTCAGGCTGGAAACCGCTTCAAAGCATCTGCCGATACCCCACGGTCCCTCAGACTCGGTCAAGGTGGGGAATCCCATATCTGTAATTGGCGATCCTTTAGGGTTAGCTAGAAGCTTGAGTACTGGCGTGGTCGGCACGCTATGGAGCGACAAAGGCGTTCGACTTATACAGGTCACCGCACCTATCAGCCCTGGCAGCTCAGGGGGTCCAGTTATCGACAGTAAGGGCAAGGCAATTGGTGTCATCAGCTACACATACTCCGCCGGCCAGAACCTAAATATGGCTGTTAGTACTAAAGAGGCGAAGCGCCTTCAGGCTTCATCAAAGAGATTTTCGATGTATGAATACAATCAGTATTGGGTCGAATTTGATCGAGCGTCAACAACAAAAAGCTCGGAGCCTCCGACAAACCCAACCGAAATATCTCCTACGCCTAGCCAAGTTCAGGAAGGTGTAGACCTCGCCCGGGATGAGATTGCACGAGCCTTTGGCCGGCTGGTCGGCAACTTGTACGACAGACAAACGCGGTGGGATCTTGTGTGGCTTGCGGGCCGCAATAGCATTGATCCTATTGTGATCAAGAGGCTAGGGGATGCAAAGAACGAAATGGACAGTGTATGTTTTTCAAGTCCCGATTGGAAGGCTATAGAAGCGGCGGCTGCTGCTGCGCAAATTTCCACGGATGACCTTGAAACTATCAGGCAGAAAATTGAGTCAATTCGTCGAATCTCTAGCGACCGGTTTGATTCAGAATATGAACTGAAACAAGCAGCATTAACGGGTACCAAAGAGAAAATAGAAAAACAAGCTTTCGAAAAGTACACCCAGTACTTAAGAATGAACACGGCCCTCAAAGAACTCATAAAGGCAATTAAAGAAAAGCCTTGGTCCAGACCAGCGGAATTTGACAATTCGATTCCGGCCGTGATCAAAGCCTGCTGGGTAATTGAGTCTAAATTCGCAGCATATCCCGATCTAGACATTTCTGGCAAACCGGTTATACGAGCATGCATGAACGGTAGTCCCCTCGTTGCGGGTGACGTTGTAACCGATGTCGCTCTAGACTACGATGGAGCCCTGTTTATCAGCGTTTCAAAATGGGACGACTTCTACAATTTCTATCTGAACAATGACAGTCCGAGAATTAAACTGAAGGTGAACCGAGTAAGCCAAGGACAGTCCGGACTCGTAATAAAAATGGGCAAATAGTTTTGGAACTAGGACCAAATCCCCTCCATCTTCATTTAAAGGTTAACCCAAACATGGTGCGACTTTATCGCGGATGGTCACTCGATGTTCGTGGAAGCTGTCTGGAAATCACATCGTTCATGGGGCATTACCGCGTCTCACCGGGCCGTGAACCGCGTTGACTTCAGGAAAGGTCAATGTTCGAACAAACTGGAAGTGGCGCTAACATTTTTGCGTATGAGGCGTCAGGGGACTAGACAGGTTTAAAGGAAACTCGACGGGTTGGACACGCAACTGAATAACCAGCGAACGCACCACACTCTTGTCCGGATGCTTCGGTCTCCGTTGTGAACGAGTTCACAGCACGGAAGAAGTTGCGCGAGCATGAATCTGAAGGGCCAGGCTTAAATACCCTAGACTAAACAGATCCTATTTATGCAAAAGAACTACGAACTAGCAAAAAAACGTTGGCTTTCTGAGGTCAAGCGAGACCACACACTTCGTCTCTTTAAGCACGGTGCTTTGGAACATTGCAAACTTCTATTTGAGAAGGGAATTTTTCGAATGGGATCAGTATTCGATTTCCAGAATGAAGTCAAGCATGGCCCGGAGATTGGCGACCAAGGCGAAGGTATTGTCAGATATACGCCCGAGGAACATAGGATAGGCGATACGTCCACACCGCAGCATGCTGAGGTTGACAACGTCCTGGCCGCAGCGGGTGGCCATGGTCGAAAGAACCTAGTATTCCAAGGCATCACGTTCGAAATTAAGACTCCCGGTTATATCTTTTGTGTTAGTGCCAGCCAGTCCAGAAAACCACCTCCGACATACAATTCATGTGTGGAAATCGCTGATCCATATCTGTTCTGGTATGCGATGAGAAAAGCGACCATTATCGGTTATCCAAAATCACTAATAGTCACACGCAAGAAATTTCGCCCTTGCGTTTATGAAAGTAGAGATCGCGACATGCAGAAGAACTATCAGCCACGACACCTAATAAAGCCAGATCGGCCAGACCAAAGGGCCTGGGAAGAGTGGCGAATTTACCTTGATGCCGAACTACCTGATGATCCCCCGTGGATTGACATCGAATGCCCAGGAGTGATTCCTGCCTTGAGTCGGATTATCCTCTTCGACGAGTAATTTTGCCGAAGAGCTTGATTTCGATTTAGTACCGATACTTTTCGGCCCTACAGGGTCCGTCTGCGTCGACGCCGCTGTAGGAAGCCTGAACCGGCGATAGCTCGGCGAGATTTGCGCACACCTGACTGAAATCCTCAATGAAGAAATTGCAGAATCGCTTTCAACGTCTGGGCATGTGAAGCATCTCGCCGAGAAGGTGGCGCGGTTGCAGTTCGGCAAGTCACATGCCCAGGAGATCCAAGGTGGATGGCTGACACCTCATTCATCGCAACGACATTTCGCTCAGCAAGTTTGATCGGTGATAATGGGGCATGGAACTCACTCGGCGGCAAGTGATTCAGGCGGCGGGAGCCCTGGGCGCGGCTTCATTAACCGGTTTAAGCGCGGTGAAGGCGTTCGGGAAGGATGAATATCCCGGCGCGGCGAGTCAGGATAAGCCCGTTCGGTGGGCAATTTTGGGTCTGGGCGGCTATGCCCTCAACCAGATTCTGCCGAACATGAAGTACTGCAAAAGCAGCGTCCCGGTCGCGCTCATCAGCGGTTCTCCGGAAAAAGCCAAGGCGACCGCGGCCCAGTACGGCATTAAGGAATCCATGATTTTCAACTACGAAAACATGGACAAGATAAAGGACGTGGCGGAAATAGACGTGGTCTACGTGATCACGCCGCCGGGCACCCACAAAGATTTCACCATCCGCGCCCTGCAAGCGGGCAAGCATGTGTGCTGCGAAAAGCCCATGGCCAGCAGCGCCAAGGATTGTGAAGCCATGGTTGCCGCCGCTAAAAAAGCCAACCGCCGACTCCAGATCGGCTATCGATGCCACTTTGAGCCGAACAACCTGGAAGCGATGCGTATCTGCCGTAGCGGCGAGATCGGGCAGATTCGCACCATCCGCAGCGACCACGCGTTCACTATGGGCTGGGACAACGGCTGGCATTCCAAGCGTCCGTTGGGAGGCTTCGGCGCCATCAGCGAGATCGGCATCTACTCCATCAATGCCCTTTGCTACTTGGCGGGAGAAGATCCAATTGAGATTTTCGGGACTCGCGACAAAGTAAAAGCGCCGAGATTTAAGGAAGTAGAAGACGTCAACCACTTCAACCTCAAGTTCCCCAGCGGAGCCCAAGGCGTGGGAATGACCGGCTACAGCTGGAACGCCAACAACTATCGCGCGTATGGTGACCGTGGCCAGATTGACGCCGAGCCCGCCACCGGCTACAGCGGTCACACCTTCCGCAAAAATGGTCAGCCGATCAAAGTGGAAGCCGCCAACATGTGGGCCGCGCAAATGGATGAACTCAGCGAATGTGTGAGAAACGCCAATAAAGCGCTAACGACTCCCGGCGAAATGGGTTGGCGCGACATCCGCATCATCGAAGCCGTGCTCGCCTCGGCCGATACCGGCAAATCGATCAAGTTCCAGTAGGTGCGAGGGGATGAAACCCCTCGCAAAACCCCGCTTAGTAGCGGTACATTTCGGCCTTGTACGGGCCTTCAACGTCGACACCGATGTAGGAAGCCTGAACTGGCGACAGCTCAGTGAGGTTCGCGCCCAGTTGACTGAGCTGCAACCGTGCCACCTTCTCATCCAGATGCTTAGGCAGCACGTAGACCCCCGGGGCGTACTCGCCGCGCTGAGCCCATAGCTCAATCTGCGCCAGCACCTGGTTGGCAAACGACGAGCTCATGACAAAGCTGGGGTGACCGGTCGCGCAACCCAGGTTCAGCAAACGACCCTTCGCCAGTAGAATAATCCGCTTGCCGTCGGGGAAGATCACGTGATCCACCTGCGGCTTGATTTCTTCCCAGGCCAAATCTTCAAGACCGGCCACGTCGATCTCATTATCAAAGTGACCGATGTTGCCGAGAATCGCGCCGTGCTTCATGCGCTCCATCAGCGGTCGGGTGACGATGTCGCGGTTACCCGTCGCGGTGATCACGATATCCACCTGGTCGATCACATCTTCCAGCCGCACCACGCGATACCCTTCCATCGCCGCCTGCAGGGCGCAGATGGGATCCACTTCCGTTACCCAAACCTGAGCGCTCAGGGCGCGGAGTGCCTGGGCACTTCCCTTGCCCACGTCGCCGTAACCGCACACCACCGCCACCTTTCCGGCGATCATCACGTCGGTGGCGCGCTTAATGCCGTCCACCAAACTCTCGCGACAGCCGTACAGGTTATCGAACTTAGACTTCGTCACCGAGTCATTCACGTTAAACGCCGGAAACGGCAGTCGGCCCTGCTTATGCAAGTCGTATAGTCGCTTGACGCCGGTGGTGGTTTCTTCGCTCACGCCCTGAATCTGCGCGCGAACTCGGCTGTAAAACGTGGCATCCGTCGCCAATCGCTCCCGGATGCTGGCAAAGAGGATCGTTTCCTCTTCACTTCCCGGATTGTCCAGCACGCTAAGATCGGTTTCGGCCTGGGCTCCCAGCAGCACCAGCATGGTGGCATCGCCGCCGTCATCTAGAATCAGGTTCGGCGTTCCGCCGTCGTTCCATTCCAAAATGCGGTGGGTGTAGTCCCAGTATTCAACCAGCGATTCGCCCTTGTAGGCAAAAACCGGAATTCCCGCTTCGGCAATCGCCGCCGCCGCGTGGTCT
>CANFJD010000179.1 GCA_947447315.1 Fimbriimonadaceae bacterium | reverse complement strand
TTTCCGTGCGGGACTGCGAAAACCCTCGATAACCCGCCGCATGATGTCTGGCCCCAGCAAGTAACCGACGGTTAACCCGGCTGGGCCATAGTTCTGAAACTGTTGGTTGGTAAATCCGAGCGAATTCGCCGGCGAACTCTGCATAGCATCCGCCGCCACGCCACTATTTTGCACGCTAATCGTTTGGGATAGAACTGAGACCAGGCCGCCGTGAAGTTCATTATCCTTGAAAAACAGAATCGTAGACGGGTTCGCCACCTGCTCATACCGAATCTCATTGATTGGTACTAAACGGTTAAGCCCATCTAAAACTCCGGCGCGCATCCGTCCCGTCACCTCGGCTACCACCGGACGCGTCAGGTCTCCACTCACCAAATATCCCCGAAGCACCATGCCATCGGTGCGATCGCTTGGAAGTTCCAAACTTCCTCCCGGAAGTTCGCTTGGATTCAGAGCCCGCAAGAGAGATAACCCCGAAAGTCCATCTTGGGAAACAAATCGGAATTCAGCTTTCTGATCCGCCGAGTAAATCTTCTTCGGCGCTCCTATGATCCGGGGCCCCACGAAGTAGCCATCCTCGTCCAATCGAAACACCCGACCCAGAGGCCGACCATCGGCAAAAACCGTGATTGCTACCGGAGCCGAATCCTTATTGAGAATTGCGGCTTTTACCGTCGCCTGCACCGCTAACAACCAACCGAAACTAACCGCCAACAAGCGTGTGAGCTCCCGATGAAACTTCCGTCGCATTGCCCGGTTTATCGGCAGATTCCGCAGGTTGCATGATCACGATCGGACCGTTGGACGTTTCGCCGCTGGTTCCCAGCGTTACCGGAATCAATTTCTCTTCCGGCGGCGCCGGCACCGTATCCGTGGTGTTCGAGGAAGACATGGACACCAACTGCGTATTTTCGGGGATTACTAGGTCTTCGTTCTTCCGAACCTGTCGGTTTCCGCCACCTCGCCGCGACGCCAGCCTTCGAACCAATCGAGCGGATGACTCTTCGGTCACGTTCACGCTGCGAGAATCTTGGGGCAATGAGGCTGCCGCAACCGGTGACGGCGACGGGTTTACCGGAATCTGAATGCGCTCAACCGGAGTCACCGTCGAGTTATCGACGACAATCCGCGGCTCTCCTGAGTGCGAACCAGATCGTACGACCAAAATCGCCACAAACGCAAAGGCAAAGGAAGCTGCGGGAGCCGCCAAATAGGCCAACCGGGCTCGCCAAGGATTTAGCTTTCGATCACCAAGCCCGCGGTTCAAGATGGCATCGCGTAAGCGATCCTTGCTCATCTGATCTTCCGGGACGGACTTTAGCGACTGTAACTGCTGACGAATGATCTCATACTCTTTTCGCCGAGCTTCTTCTCCCGCCGAAAGACCGGCCAGAACTTCACATTGTTCAAAGACAGACTCTAAAATGAGGGCTTCACGTTTCTTGTTCATACTGGCTCCGTAAGTAGTGGGACCAACCGATCCCGCAGTGCTCGGCGAGCGCGCAACACCCTCAGCTTTGCGCCCCCAACTGTACATCCTAATATTCCCGCAATCTCGGGATAATCCTTCTCCTCCAAATCACGCAACACAATCATCGTTCGGTGGTGCACTGGCAGAGCAAGGAGTGCCTTGCGAAGCATCACTTTTCGGCGATCACTCTCCAAATTGTTCACCGGGTCATCGGGATTGCCAAGTGTCATCCAGTCCAGCGCCCCGGAAGCTTCTTGCTGTTCAAGGTTGGTCCGCCGGGTACTCATCCTTGCCTGGTCCGTACACAGGTTCGAGACGATTCGAAGCAACCAGGTGGTGAACTTGGCCTCATCCCGATAGCGGTGAAGATTTTGGTACGCCCGAACAAATGCCTCTTGCACCATATCCTCGGCGTCATCCCGGCGAGAGGTCATTTGGTAGGCAAATCGATACACCAACAATCGGTAGCGGCTGAACAGCTCCTCAAACGCGTCGTAGTCCCCTTCCCGCGCTCGGATCACCAAGACTTGATCGCTTGCATGCGATAGGCTAACCCTCCCCGCAGCACTGTAATCCAACGTTGTTCCCTCAACCACGACTAGAGGTGCAGACGACTGCGCAACCGCTTCGTTACCGGGTTTTAGCCCTTTTTGCCCTAAAATACCCACGAAACCTCACCCATGGATAGGAAATCGAGCGGTCAAGGCCACTACATCCTGCCGAACCCGTTCCAGATTCGCTTCGTCCGTCGCGTTCACGACCACCCGGTCGATCAACCCTGCCACTTCCTCCATTTCAGCTTCCCGCATTCCGCGAGTAGTAAGTGCTGGGGTTCCCAACCGAATTCCTGAAGTCACAAGCGGCGACTTATCGTCATTTGGCACCGAGTTCTTATTGCATGTGATGCTAGCGGCATCCAACGCCGTCTGCGCCAACTTGCCCGAAATCTCCTTGTTCCGTAAATCAATCAACATCAGGTGATTATCCGTACCCCCGCTGAGGATGTGGTAACCCCGATTCGTCAACGCACCCGCCAAAGCTCTCGCATTCCGAATCACCTGCGTCGTGTATTCGCCAAATTCAGGTTGAAGGTTCTCTCGGAATCCGATCGCCTTTGCCGCCACTACGTGCATCAACGCGCCACCCTGCACTCCCGGAATTACCATGCGATCCAAAAGTTCACTCATCATCAGCGTTCGGCCCGATTTCGCGGCTTTCTGACCGAACGGATTTTCAAAGTCCTTCCCCATCAAAATGATGCCTCCCCGTGGTCCCCGCAGCGTCTTGTGGGTCGTCGAAGTCACCACGTGCGCGTAAGGAATTGGAGAGGGCAAATTCCCCTTGGCAATCAGTCCGGCCGGGTGCGCGATGTCCGCGAACAGAAACGCGCCCACCGAATCGGCAATCTCCCGAAACTTCGCGTAATCAATCGCTCGAGAGTAAGCGCTGGCCCCCACGGTCAACATCTTTGGCTTCACTTGCGCGACCTGGTCGGCAACCTTATCGTAGTCAATAAACCCAGTGTCCGTATCAATCCCGTAGGCCGAGAAGTGATACAACTGACCACTAAAGTTCACCGCCGATCCGTGCGTCAGGTGACCACCGTGTGAGAGATCCATCCCCATGACGGAATCCCCGGGCTTGATGAAAGTAAAGTAAACCGCTGTATTCGCCTGTGATCCACTGTGGGGCTGAACGTTGGCGTATTCCGCGCCGAACAGCTCCTTGACACGGTCGCGAGCCAGGTTTTCCACCTCGTCAACTACCTCACAGCCACCGTAGTAACGCGCCCCGGGATAGCCTTCCGCATATTTGTCGGTCAACGCGCTCGCCATGGCTTCCCGAACGGCGGTGCTGGCGATATTCTCGCTTGCAATCAGCTCCAGATTGTTTTCTTGTCGCTTCTCTTCCCGAATGAGGAGTTCCGCAATTACCGGGTCGGCCTCGGCCAACGGAATGCGATGAGGATTGACATGAGCATTGATCACCCCCATATTATGAAGGACTCCCCGGCCCTCCGACCGAGGGCTTAGATGGTGCTGACAGCGCCACTACTGCGGATTGCCGGGAGCTCTTCCAAAGCCCGACCGGTTCCGATCGCCACGCAGTTAAGCGCGTTATCCGCCACGCGAACTGGTATGTCAGTAATGTCAGACAAAAGTCTGTCCAACCCTCTTAGCAGTGAGCCGCCACCGGTAAGAGTGATTCCTCGCTCGATGACATCCGAAGCCAATTCGGGCGGTGTTTCCTCCAGCACGGAGCAAAGCTTCTCCGCGATTTGACGGACTGGCTCTGAAAGTGCTTCCCTAATCTCCGAACTCGTAATCTCCACCGACTTCGGCAAGCCAGCCACCAGGTCTCGACCGCGAATTTCCATTCGCAATTCGGGATCTAACGAATATGCCGAGCCAATCTTGATCTTGATTTCCTCGGCAGTTGGATCACCGATCATCAAATTGTAGACATTGCGGATATGGCGAATAATCGCCTCGTCCATCTTGTTTCCGCCCACGCGCAAACTCTGGGAAAGTACGATTCCTCCGAGAGAGATCACCGCGATATCCGAAGTACCACCGCCGATATCCACCACCATGTTTCCGCCCGGTGCCGAAATGG
This sequence comes from Fimbriimonadaceae bacterium, assembly GCA_947447315.1. GTDB lineage: Bacteria > Armatimonadota > Fimbriimonadia > Fimbriimonadales > Fimbriimonadaceae > Fimbriimonas. The sequence continues at coordinate 1,740 of CANFJD010000179.1, read as the reverse complement.
GAAGTCCCGCACCGATTGCTGCCGCCATCGGTTCCTCTATGGTCATGGCTAGTCCAGCGCCAGCTTCCCTGGCGGCCTGAATAACTGCGCGTCGCTCCACATTCGTCACGCCGCTCGGGACACAAATCAATGTGGTCGGTCGAAGTTTAAAGGGAAATCGGGTGCCACACGTTTTGTCAATGATGTATTCCAACATCTTGAGCGTGGTTGTGTAGTCGGCAATGACTCCGTCTTTTAGCGGTCGAATTGCGGCAATATTGCCAGGCGTGCGCCCGAGCATATCGCGGGCCTCCAGCCCAACCGCCAGCACGCGGCCATTGTTAATGCTCATCGCTACCACCGTGGGCTCAGAGAGCACGATGCCCTTCCCACGGCGGTAAACAATGATGTTCGCCGTACCGAGGTCGATGCCTATTTCCGGAACGAATTTCAAAACGCTTCGGTCGCCTGCGACCATGCCCCCGTGGGGTCACTCACGGCAATGCGCTCAATCGAGGCACCGAGAGAATTCATGGTCTGCTCCAAGCGCTCGTATCCGCGGTCGATATGGTGAATGCTTCTAATAATTGTATTGCCTTCGGCCGCCATTCCTGCCAACACCAGCGCCGCGCCAGCGCGGAGGTCCGATGCTTCCACTTCTGCGCCTTGCAGCTTTTCTACGCCGCTAATGATCGAAGTGAGCTGAGTTTGGTGAATATCGGCTCCCATTCGAACCAGTTCTCGAACGTGACCGATGCGGCTCTCGTAAACCGTTTCTTCCACGATGCTCGTGCCATCCGCCACCGACAGCAACGCGCACATCGGCTGCTGAAGATCGGTCGGAAATCCCGGATAAGGCATCGTGCGAATCTTAACCGCCTTCAAGCGATCCTTCGCCACCACCCGAATCTCGTCGTAACCGACGGTGACCTGAGCCCCGGATTCCTGAAGTTTAGAAACAATCGGCGCCTGAGCGTCGGGAATCAGTCCGCGAACCGTGATGTCACCACCCGTGATCGCCGCCGCCAACATGTAGGTGCCCGCCTGGATTCGGTCCGAAGCCACCCTGAAGTTCGTGCCGGTTAACTGCTTCACACCTTCGATCTCGATCATCGACGTGCCCGCTCCGGTGACACGCGCACCCATCGCATTAAGAAAATCGGCGAGCGACGTTACTTCCGGCTCCATGGCCGCATTCTGGATGGTGGTCACTCCCTTCGCCAGCACCGCCGCCACCATCAAATGTTGAGTCGCGCCTGGGCTTGGCTTATCCAAGTAGATTGGGCAACCCTTCAAACCACGAGTTTCGGCAACGTAATAGCCGTTTTCCTGTTCAATCGTTGCTCCAAGTGCCGCGAGGCCCTTGAGGTGGTAGTCCACCGGACGGGCACCAATTCGGCAGCCGCCGGGTCCGGGCAGATAGGCCTTGCCAAGGCGTGCCAAAAGCGGCCCCATCAAAAAGAAGGAAGTGCGGATGCTCTGAGCAAGGTCACTGTCAACCTTCCAGGAGTCAATGTTGGAGCAGTCGATTCGCAAATCGTTACCGTTCCACTCAATCACGGCACCTAGAGACTGCAGGAGACGAGCTTTCGATCGTACATCCACGATGTCCGGGGTGTTCCGAAGGACAATCTCGCCCTCCGATAGTAGAACGGCAGAAAGCAAACTCAAAGCTGAGTTTTTACTACCCGTAACATCCACCGTCCCAACGAGACGGCGTCCTCCCTGAATTGAAAACGCTTGCATGCTCATATCCCTCCC
>CANFJD010000178.1 GCA_947447315.1 Fimbriimonadaceae bacterium | reverse complement strand
GATTTGGGCTCTCGTTTGAGGGAAGCGAAAGCAACGAGGCCGAGTACGAGCTGCTCTGCGATTCGGCATGGAGCGCCGACCCGATCAAGTTGGACGAGTACCTGCCGAAGTTTGTGCGAGACCGTTACGGGAGGGCGAATCCGCACGCGGTGGCGGCGTGGACTAAGTTTGCGGCGTCGGTTTACAACATGGGATTTGGCGTTCATCCGAATCACTTGATGCAGTCTCGCCCGCATGACCTCAGTCCGACTTCTCGCGGGGAAGTTCATGATTCGGCCCTGTTCCGAGAAGGAGTGAAGGAGCTTTTGGCCGCGCGAACGGATACCGAAGGGCAGCTCTATACGGCGGATGTCATGCAGTTCACCGCCCAATTGGCGTTGGTGGAGGCAGACCAGGCGCTGCGCGATGCGGTGTTGACGGCGGCGGATGGAGATGTTGCCGCCTCTAAAAATTACGAGGCGAAATTCGTTTTACTGGTGACCCAGGCGGATCAGCTGTTGGCCAACCATCCGCTGGACCGGTTGTCTCGCTGGGAGAGGTTTGCCGAGCTTTGGGGAAGCGACGCCAAGGGCAAAGCGTATTACCGGGCCGATGCGCGACGCCAGGTGACGACCTGGGGCGGACCGGTGCTTACCGAGTATGCGGCGAAGATGTGGTCGGGCTTGTTGACCCAATATTACGCTCCGCGCTGGACTCAGTGGTTGGCAGCCAAGCGCGGCGGAAAGCCGTTTGATGTTCAGCAGTGGGAGGAAAAGTGGATTCGCTCGGGACCGGCAATTCCGGTGATCCGCCCCGCGAAGCCAGAGGTTGCCATCGAGAAAGCGGCTAAGGTGCTGGCCTCGCTTCCTCGATTTGGTAGCCCCACCTACGCATCCAAGCTGCAGGGGCAGGCGATTGGTCGATGGAGTTCGGGAGAACCTTCCACCACTTTCGCTTCCCGAACTTGGCCGATTGCCGTTAGCCAGGTGACTGAGAATGTTCTCGGCACGCTTTCAATCCGGTTCCAGTACGAATCTGGTTCACACCGACTGGAGATGGAAGCGGTGGAAATACTCGAAGATGGAAAGGTCGTGGCGACGGAACCCCACACCGGACGCACCGGATTGGAGGACGTTGCGAACACGTACCGTTTTGTAGACTTTCGCTTTAAGTCCGGTCGAAAATACGAGCTGCGAGCCCGGGTTCGGAGCGATGGCGGAATGGATTCGAACGGAACGATCTACTTACGATTTAAAGCGAAAAGTAGCTAACCCTTGGGTGTGAACGCGCCGGACGGTCTGCTTTTGACCGTTCGGCCATAGAATTTCGAGGTCGACGTGCTTTCGGTTGTCGCCCAGCCCGAAATGCAGTGTGAGATCGTTTTGGTTCCCTTCGCCGGTTCCGGCTTCCACCTGGCGGGTGATCAGCTTGCCAAGCGAGTGCACCCTCACCTGGGCTCCGATAGCATCTCGATTCACCTTCTTTCCATTGCCAATCAGCTTGACTTCTAGCCAATGCTGAGCAGGCGATTGGTTGAGGAACAGCTTTCCACCGCAGACCAGATCGAGCCGGCCGTCGCGGTTGAAATCTGCCCACGCGGCTTGGTAGGTGGAGGGGAGTTTATCGACGCCATTGGCGGCGGTCACGTCGGTGAATTTGAACTCGCCCGTGTTTTGGTAGAGGACAGGGAAGTTGGGTACCCCAAATGAAGCGGTGCCGTAGACGGTGGTGAACACGAGATCCAGTTGACCGTCGTTGTCGAAATCGCCAGCAGCGGGAGTAGCGTAGGATTCTTGATAGAAGACGCCGCTCGGGCCGCGATCCTCGAAGTGGTAGCTCTTGGCTGGGCCTTCGTTACGGAGGAAGCGACTTTTTGGTTGGTCTCCGCGGTCGTCTCGATGGGCGAAATTGCCCGCGAAAAGATCGAATTGACCGTCCGAATCGAAGTCGCCCCAGGCGGAACCGATGGAATGTCCGCCATCAAACCCAGGTGAGGTGGCAAGGACGTAGTATTCGCCGGCACGGTCCGAAAATTTTGCTTTGCCCGAATTGATCAGAAGTTGGTTGGGCTGGAGGCGGTAATTGGAGACGTAAATATCGAGATTGCCATCGCGGTTGAAATCGCATGCGGTGACGCCGCGGGTGCGATAGTTGGAAACCGGATCGACAACCCGGAAGGTCTTTCCGGCATCATTCATCAGAAAGAAGGATGGGTAGGTGATTTGTCGATCCCAGTCTTCGTAGCCACCAACGTAGATGTCGCAGAAGCCGTCGCCGTTGAAATCACCGGCGCACGCACCGCGGGAGACGGTTGGGGGGAGAGGAGGGAGTGGCCACGCGGCGAACGTGCGGCCGTTCTGGTTTTTTAGCAGGCGGAGCTGAGACCAGCTGAATAGATCGCGGTACCCATCATTGTCAAAATCGGCGCTGATGAAATTGCCACCCTCTCCGATGCGATGGAAGGTGGTCGACTTCTCGTTGATCCAAATCCCGGAGCCGGTGGCGAGGTCGGGGTAGCCGTCTTCGTTAAGGTCCACGCAGCACGCCGCGTCGGTGCCGAGAGTAAGAGTCAACTTCTCGGTTGCATCCGCGAATGCGGGCAGCGAGCTGAGAGCGAGGAAAGCGGCCAGCATGCGCGGATATTATCAGATTGTTAGAGCGAGACGCCGGCGATCACAGTGGAGTACACGCTATTGGCTTCCGCGGCGATGGTAAAGGCTTTCTTGTTCACGGGCACGGACGACTCGCTGAGGCGTTTTGGTCCGTCGGTGTTGGTGACGGTGACCGTGGCACTGGATCCGACGGAGGTGAATCCGGATAGGTCAACTTGGATGTTTTGTGCATTTCCGTAGTTGACCGTGATCACCACTAGCTTTTTGCCGACAGCATCGTAGGCGCATACGGTGTTGTGGTCGTTGGTGCCGATGAGTTGGTAGCCAGGACGCAGGAACCGGGTGAACTGAGCAAACGTGAAGTACTTCTGATAGATCCACGTGGGCTTGGCCCGGTCGGCGGAAGTTTGGTCGGCGGCGTCCGCATATTTGGCATTAATGAGGCCCCAACCGGAAAATGGCTCGATGGGTTGCCAGTAAATCCATGCGGAAGGTCGCAGATAATTGATGTCTTCCGTGATGCTCTGGGCAAGCGGCAAGCCGCCGCCTTCGCCATCACCGACCTCTGACATCCAGATCTTTTTGGTCCCGGCGGAGGCTCGGAGAGCGGTGCGAGCCGCGTTGTCGCGCCAGAGTTCTAAGCCGCTGTAGCCGTGAACATTGATGCGATTGATCAGTCCGGCGACATTGGCGCGGCGGTTGCCGATCGTTACGGTTTGATTTTTAAAATACTCGTACGTAGATGTAGCCTGGGTCATGGCGTTTTCATCGCTGGCGGCAATTTGCACGGCGGAAAGGCCACGGATATTGAGTTCTTGGCGCAGGTAGCCGAGGATTTCGGCTTGGACATCCCGGGGAATGTTGCATCCTTCCTGGTCTTTGGGATAGTTCCACCACCCCGCGGACGGTTCGTTGAAGGGGGAGATAGAGCTTACGTTTACGCCCCAGTGGTCTTTTGCGTAACGGATCACCGTCGCGAGATATTTGGCGAAATCTTGGCGATTCCACCATTGCAGTTGCCCGCCGGCGGAGCTCTTTTCGGAGGTCATCCACCACATGGGGGCATTGGCGAAGAACTCGATGGTAGCGCCGCGATCACGGGCGGCCCAGAGCATGTTACGCTGGTTTGAGTCTCGGTACCAATCGTAGCTCCCCGATGCGGGTGAAGCTTTGAACCAGTTCACCCAGTAGCCATCGATGTCTTTGTACCAAGGCAAGATATTCGGAATATTTTCCGGGGTGCCATCGATTACATCACCCTTACCGCCGCCGCCAATGTTGTAGCGGACGATCGATAGTCCCAAGCCGGGGACAATTTGGTCCAGCATCGGCACCGATTTTTCGGTGAAAAGGACATCGGCGTACTTGTCTTGATAGGTTGAACTGCCGACGCCATTTCCCCACCAGCAGATGGAGCATCCCCACCCTTCCCAGGTTCCTCGAGTATCACTTTTGTTAACGACGACGGTGTATTCAGCCATAGCGGTGGACGTAAGGGATAGCAACGAAAGAAGGGCGAGGATGCTTGGTTTCATGGGGCGTTGTCAGTTGCCGCCGAGGTTCGGCGCGGATAAGCCAGGAGGGGGGCCACCAGCGGTCGAGCCAGGAGGAGGAGGAGCACCGGCTCCACCACCGGGAGTTGCGCCGGGACCACCGCCGCCAGGAGCACCACCGGGGCCTTTCTTGCTCGGGTCAGTTTCTTCCCACGGGGGCTTACCGGGCGTGTATTTAACTTGGCCCTGGTCGAGATTTCCGGCATTCGTGACGGAATTTAAGATGAAGTATCCCACCACCGCCACCGCGATGACAACAACTGCCACCAGTACCGGGGTCTTAATTTCGGCTTTCATAAATTGATTTGTAAAGGTTGATGCCAGATGCAAAAAGTGTCCGACCCGAGGCATTCGCGGGTCGGACAGACTCAAGGATATTCGCCTTACTGGCGCTTATCCCACATACCAACCGGCCACGGCCAGTTTGTGTCTCCGCTCGGCCAATAGCTGGGAGCCGGCGTACCAGCTTGGCTGCCTTGAGGAGCCAATGTGGCGGACTTCTTCATGTACTTGGCGTGTCCATCGCAGAAACCGTAGTTGGTTCCGTCGTTGAACATGGTGGCGCCGCCACCCTTCATGTTGAACTCACCGTAGTTGAAGAACACTTCCGTGGCCCAACCTTGGCACCACTGGTGGTACCAGTTCGGTCGCGGAGCGATGATGATGGTAGTGGCCGGAGCCGGGACGTTGGTCTGGCTGGCACCGCCGCTGTCGCAGGTAGCCGACATCTGGCATCCCTCTGAGTTCGGTCCCCACCAGTCGCCCGTGGCACTGCCAAAGGCCGGCCAAGTGAAGGCCATACTGTAGGTGACGCCGCGGGTTTTGGTTCCGGGCAAGCAGACTCCACCGGAGCCTTCCGTGCCGCGGTCCCAGTTATCAACCGGCGACTTCCAGAGCGGGAGGCTCTTTACGTAAGGGCCAACCTGTTGGTGCCAGGGCATCCATTCGCCACCCCAACCCCAGCAGAAAGGATTGGTGTCATCGTAGTCGCCCCCGTACATCTGAATCGCGAGATTCAGCTGTTTGGCGTTCGAGAGGTCCTGAGTTTTCTTCGCGGCCATTTTTGCCTGGGCAAAAACAGGGAAGAGAATTGCGGCAAGAATCGCGATGATCGCGATAACGACGAGAAGTTCAATGAGCGTAAAGCCGCTCGATTTTGTGGATTGAGATGATCTCATTTATTGTTGCTCCATTGCAGATGACGATTGCTTGGTGCGGGACCTAGTGAAGTACCGCGCAGAAAGAAAACGGGTTGGATCTCTTCAATCAGTGTGTCGGGATGACCGGTGACGTACTGATCGAGGATGGCGACGGCGCGCCGGGCTAGCGAGTTGAGGTCCACCTTGATGCTAGCGGCGACGTGGCTGGTTTCGGAGGGCCACTGGATTCCGTCGTAGCCAACGACGGAGAGCTGGCCGGGGACGTCGATTCCAGCTTGCTCGCAGGCAGCGAGGACGCGGTATGCGAGGCGGTCATGCCAGCAGAAGACGGCCGTCGGCGGTTCGGGTTGGGCCATGATCTCCTTCATTGCTTTAACGGCGTCGGCGCCGATGGGATAGACGGAGGAATCGGGGAGATCGATGCCATGTGCCAAAAGATGTTGGCGAAGGAGTCGGACCCGGCGGAGGGCATCGAGAGAGGGTGAGTCCTCTCCGATGAAGATGGCGACGTTTTGGTGACCAAGCCGGACGAGCTCGGATGCAATTTGCCGCATCCCCTGG
>CANFJD010000177.1 GCA_947447315.1 Fimbriimonadaceae bacterium | reverse complement strand
CTTGAACCCAGAAGATAACGAACCCACTCTAGAATCAGCACCGGACGAGGCATTTGAGCCGGCGTTGTTGAATGAAGCCACCGATAACCGACGCGTCGCGGCGGTGAATTTCCGCCTGCGGAACATCCGCGGTGATGCCGAGTATTTTGGGCATCTGCATGATCTCATCAGCGAGGCGCACGATGAGGGGGCGGATACGGTCGTGTTGCCGGAACTGCACGTGCTGGAACTGCTTTCATTGCATCCAGACTTGAACGAGACCAAGGCGCCGAAGTTTCTTGCGCAATACGCAGACTCGTTGGAAGAATGGCTGCAGCGGATTGCGGAGAACAGCGGCATGACCATTATTGGAGGATCGCACTTCCGGGAAACGGCGACGGGCATCCGGAATGTGTGCGCGATTTGCCAGCCGGGTCTGCCGATTCGTATTGCGCAGAAGAACAATCTGACGCGGTACGAGGCGGAAGTTTGGGATTTGGAGCGTGGTGAGTATTTGGCGGTGACGGACAATGCGGTTGGCGTGACCGTGTGTTACGACTCCGAATTTCCGGATTCCGGGCGTTTGCTGGCCGAAAATGGGGCGTTAATCCAGGCGATACCGGCTTGGACAGAAACTCAGCGAGGATTTCAGCGGGTGCGATGGTCGGCGCTGGCGCGGGCAGTAGAGAATCAGATTTTTGTGATTCACGCGTCACTGGTGGGTGGATTTGATCGAGAACCGGTTCCCTTCAGTTTCGGTTCGTCGGCGATTATCGCGCCTTCCGCCGAGCCGTTTCCCCCCGATGCAATTTTGCGGGAGAGCCCTTTGAACGAAGAAGCGGTAATTTTGGCGGACTTGAATTTTAAGGCGCTGGAGCAGGCCAGGTCGGCTTCGGAAGTGTCGAACTGGGAAGATCGGGCGCGCGCAGTCTGGAAGCTCGGCCAGTAGCTGTGTCATACTGTACTACTCTTGGCGGAGTAGCTCAGTTGGTTAGAGCAAACGGTTCATACCCGTTAGGTCGCCGGTTCGAGTCCGGCCTCCGCTACCATATCATCAAGTTTGGCGTTACTTTCCTGCCGCACTCGATGTAAGCGTCCCAGATTTTCTAGACGATTTTCACGGCAATTCTTGCTGGTCAGAGTCGATTACACCACCAGTTTCTAATACACTTGTTGGTGTGAAAGTGTGGTCTCGTTCCGCGGGTTCTCTGCTGATTTTCTGCTTGCTGATGGCTTTAACAGCAATTGGGTTTAGTCAGCAAGTCAAAACCGGAAAGGAATCCAGCAAAAAGTCGGGCGCTAAGGGGCAGATCGATCGCGACCGCGATAGAAAATCGGGATCGAAGAATCGAGTGATCGACCCCGAAGAAGCGATGGAGCGGGCGGAAGCTCTGGAACGCAAGAAGGGCAAGCAGAAATCCAAAGCCAACCTGGGCCCGACGAATCCGATGGAGGCGATGAACTGGCGGATGCTGGCCTGGAGAGATTCCAACGGCCAGATTGATCCTGAGGGCTACCCCCGAGCGTTGGCGCAGATGCGGAAGCTGCAGGAAGATAAGCGTTTCGCGGCTTCGGCCTACCGTTGGATTGAGCGCGGACCCGATAACATTGCTGGGCGCACGCGCAGTTTGATTATCGATCCGCGGGATCGGAACCGCATGTTCACGGGCGCGGTTGGGGGAGGCATTTGGAAAACCACCAATGGCGGCGCTTCTTGGACGGTGATTGACGACAAGATGAGCAGTTTGGCGGTTACTTGTCTCACGTTCGATCCCAATAACAACGACATTATTTACGCCGGCACCGGTGAGGGCTATTACAATATCGACGCCGTTGGCGGAGCGGGAATCTACCGATCGAAGGATAACGGCCTTACTTGGGCTCAGTTACCCGCAACGAAAAGTTGGCGCTATACCAACCGAATCGCGGTGGCGCCAGGTAACTCTAATTTGATTCTGGTTGCGAATCGGTCGGGAGGAATTTCACGGTCGACCGACGGGGGTGCTACGTTTACCACCGTACTTTCGGTTCAGGCGGGGATGCAGGTGGCATTCAGCCCCAACGGGTCTCGGGCTTTAGCGGCAGTGCTAGATTACGACTTTAACGTCGGAACCTTCTTTTCCAAGCTATTCTACTCAACCGACGGCGGCGCAACGTGGACCGCTTCAACCGGGGTGGGAATGAACGGATTTTCCTCGCGAATTGAGTTTGCGTTTGCTCCGAGCGATCCAAACCGGGTCTACGCAATGCAACCCAATAATGGCGGTCGCGTGTGGAAATCCACCGACGCAGGGCAAACTTTTACTCAGGCCACCACCTCTGGCTCAACGGGGGCTAGTTGGTATTGCAATGGAATATGGGTTAGTCCCACCGACCCCAATTTCTTGGTTCTGACCGGGTTGTACGTTTATAAGAGCATAGACGGCGGCACCACAATTACTACCATTGGGCAGGGGTATATCACCACGGAGCAACCCCATCCTGATGTGCACACCATTACGATGGATCCGGCCTTTGATGGCGTATCCAACAAACGCGTTTACGTGGGGACCGACGGCGGCTTTTACAAGACCGACGATATCACCACGGCATCGGTGTCGGCTGGCTGGAGCTGGTTTACGCCACAAGTAAGGTCAACGCAGTATTACGGAGCCGTTGGCGACAGCATCAGCGGGCGGATTGTCGGGGGCACACAAGATAACGGAACGCACTTCCTGGACCGCGGAAATGTAAATGGCGCACTCTGGTTTGGCGGCGATGGCGGCTTCTGCGCGCTTGATCCGGCGGATCCAAACATCATGTACGGTGAGTACATCTACGCCCAGGTTTTCCGAACGACGAATGGCGGTCCAAACGCCAACTGGATCTTTGATGGGTCTTCTCAGGGGGCAAACTTTATCGCTCCCTTTATTCTTGATCCGAACGACTCTAAACGGCTTTTGATCGGTACGAGGTCTCTCCACGTATCGGCCAATGCGAAAGCAGTGACGCCTAGTTTTGCCGTGGCGAAGACGGCGGATAACTCTCCGGTCTCCGCGATTGCGGTGGCCCCGGGGAACTCGAACATTATCTTCGTGGGCCATAACGACGGAAAGATATTCCGGACAACCAACGGCACCAATGCCAGCCCGACTTGGGTGGCGGTGGACGATAATGCAACCGCAAATCCTTTTCCTAACCGGCAAGTTTGTCGAATCACGTTTGATCCACAAAACGCAAACCGGATTTGGGTGGGTCTCGGTGGATTCAACAACGATAATCTCTTTCTGAGTACGGATGGAGGACTCACCTGGACAATGAAGGTCGGTGCCGATCCTAACCGAATTCCGAGTGCCCCTATCCGAGGCATTGCCGTGCACCCTCAAAACTCCAACAAGATATTTGTCGGAACCGAAGTGGGCCTTTGCGTCTCGGGCGACGGTGGCACGACCTGGTCAGCCCCCGGCGAGGGTCCCGCCAACGTCGCGATCTACGAGGCAAATCTCATGTACGGATCTACCCAGGTTCTACTGGCTACCCACGGTCGCGGACTTTGGGTTTACGGACCTCTGTCACTGACTTCGCTTACCGGTCCCGCGAAGATCAAGCGAAGCACAACGGCAACTTACACGGTAACGATTGACCAACCGGCCTCCACCGGCGGGGTGCGCGTTGCACTCTCGTCCAGTAACGCGGGCATTACGGTTCCATCTGGCGTGACGATCCCCGAGCGACAAACATCCGCAACTTTTGTTGCCACTGCGTCGGCGAACGCCAGCGGCTCCACCGTCATCACTTCGGAAGTTGACGGCGACACTAAGACAATCAATGTGGCGGTGGAAACAACTGGCATCCAGGCGTTTACGCTCCTGCCGACAACGGTAATCGGTGGCTCGACGACGGTATGTAAGGGCACTGTCGTTTTGACGGAGCCGGCTCCGACCGGCGGGATCGTGGTCACGCTCACTTCGAGCATTCCGAGCACGGCCAGCGTTCCCGCTTCGATCACCATCGCAACGGGGCAGACCACGAAGCAGTTTGTCATCACGCATAGCGCCGTAGCCACGCGCACCATTCCCCGGATCAAGGCGGCAATTACAGGTTCGTCCCTTACGGCCGACCTTACCGTCTATCCACCCAAACCGGTGACGGTGGTTATCAATCCCACCACTTTCGTGGGCGGCACGGCCACCACCGTGACAGGAACGGTGACGATTAGCGGACCGGCACCGGCCGGGATGAAGGTGGCACTTGTATCCTCCTACGCCCCGGCGGCCACAGTACCGGCTACGATCACGATGACCACCGGGGCCACTCAGGGCACGTTCACCGTTACCCACGTCGCTCAGGCTGTCAAACGAGATTTCTCCGTGAAGGCCACCACCGGAGCGACCTACGCTCGCGGCACCGCCACAAACCAGCCGCCAAGTCCCATTTCGGTAACGATGTCACCATCGGTCGTAACCGGTGGTTCGTCACAGATCGTGACGGGAACCGTTCAATTAAATGGACCGGCACCAACCGGTGGTATTACCGTTACGTTGACGAGCAGCAACCTATCCGCCGGCACGGTGCCGGCTTCCATCGTGATTCCGGCGGGACAGAGTTCGGGAACCTTTACGCTCACGCACAAGGTCGTGAAGGCGGTGACGACCGTCATCGTTACCGCCAAAACCTATCTGTCAACGACGGGGAAGGTAACCATCAACCCGTAATCAGACACAATAGGGAACTTTCATGAACTTGCAAAAACAGACATATAAACGAATCGCGGTGGTGATGGCGGGAGGTTCTGGAGAGCGCTTCTGGCCGATGTCGCGTTGGAATCGTCCGAAACAGCTGCTGAAATTGTTTGCGGATGAAGCCACGATGATGGAGCAAGCGATTCAGCGGCTTCGCGGGGAGTTTTTGCCAGAGGACATTTATGTCATTACGGCAGAGCACTTGAAGGGCCCCATTCAAGACGTGATTCCAGACATCCCAGCCGCAAATGTGGTGGCAGAACCAATGAAGCGAAACACAGCGGGCTGCCTCACCTACATGGTAGCTACGCTGCGTGCACGATACGGCGATGCGTCGATTTCGATGGCGGTAGTGACCGCTGATCACCTGATCGGACCAGAATCAGCGTTCCAAGCCGACGTGCGAGCCGCGCTTGTCCTTGCCGAAAATCACGGAGGAATTGCCATCATCGGGATTCCGCCTTCCCGTGCGGAAACCGGATATGGATATGTGGAAATCGAGCCATCAGCAATCGAGGGATCGGTAGCATTTCCCGCGAAACAGTTCCACGAGAAACCGAATCAGGAGCTCGCCGACGAATATGTTGCGAACGGCAATTTCCTCTGGAATTCCGGGATGTTTTTCTGGACTCTGGACACCTTTACGGATGAATTAACCCGCGTAACTCCCGCGCACGGTGAAGTTCTTCAAAAGCTGATCCCGCAGTTATCGGCAGATGACGCGGCTGGCGCTGCCCGAACATTTAGCGAACTTTCCGACATCTCGATTGACTACGCTTTGCTCGAAAAAGCAAGCAAGATTTCGGTGGTGAAGGCCACGTTCACCTGGGATGATCTAGGATCGTGGGACGCCATTGGTCGGTTCTTAGCCACGGACGCATCTGGCAACGCGACGAGCGGAGACAGTGTGGTTATTTCGAGTGAGAACACAATGATCCACAATGCATCCGAAAACCTTACGGTCGCGGTTAGCCATGTGTCGAATTTGCTGGTCATCGCGACCGATGACGCCGTTTTGGTGGTAGATCGCGACCATGCTCAGAGCGTGAAGCAAGTAGTCAACGAGCTGAAGGCTCGGAATTCCCCGAAGATCTAGCCTCGGGGAATTGATGAATCAATTTGCGCCGCAGGACGTTATTCGCGCCGCAGGGCGACGATAGGATCCAATCGTGCAGCCGCGATGGCTG
>CANFJD010000176.1 GCA_947447315.1 Fimbriimonadaceae bacterium | reverse complement strand
TTGATCAACCGAGTGGCGGAGGAGATTCAGAAGCGGAAATTATCGGTGCCGGCAATGCTGGCTCTGGAGATGCATAAACCATTGGCGGGAATTCTTGGTCAATCGAGCGTCGTTTTTGCCCCGTTCATCGTCCCGTTCATGGGATTTCAGGTGGCTAACGATTACACGCGACTGCTGGCTAAGCGCGAGAATTTTGAGAAATTAATGCAAAAATTGGAGCAACCATGTTAATTGCGGAGGCCGTGGGGCAGCAATATCGCGAAACCGGTTGGTTTGGCGTTCTGTTTACAGCCATCTTGGTTTCGTTCTTGCTGATCAATATTCAGCGGGCAAAGATGGGAAAGAACTTGTATATCCGAAGGATTGCGGGTTTGAATGCCATTGATGAAGCGATTGGGCGCGCGACCGAAATGGGCCGACCCGTTCTGATGGTTCCGGGCCTAAGCGACAACGTCAACGCAATCGCCGTTCAGGCGATTAACATCTTCGCGTACGTCAGTCGATTGGCGGCCCGTTTTGCGAACCCAATCTTGCTGTGTTGCTACAACGCTGCCGTGTTCACTCTTGCGCAAGAAGTGATCCGCGATGTTTACCAGGAAGAAGGGTTGCTAGACCGTTTTGATCCCGACTCCGTGCGGTTCGTCAGTGACCGGCAATTTGCATTTGCCGCTGGTGTGTCCGGCCTTATCTTGCGCGAACAGACGGCGGCAACGTTCTTCCTCGGCGAATTCTATGCCGAAGCGTTGATTTTCGCTGAGACCGCAAACAGTATTGGCGCAATTCAGGTGGCGAGTTCCACGGAAGCAACCCAGACCCCATTCTTTATCGCGGCGTGCGATTACGTTCTCATCGGCGACGAGTTTTATGCGGCGTCCGCGTACCTCACGCGACAGCCGGTTCTAGTCGGTTCTTTGGTTGGACAAGACTGGTCGAAACTTTTGGTGATTGCGCTGATCCTGTTTGGCACAATCTTCAACACGATCACAGTTCAGAGCAAGACGACAAAGGCTTGGGACGATGATAACGGAGTTTATAAGGATGTTTCGGAGCGCCAGAGCGATCCAAAACAGAGTTTTATCCAGCAACTGGCGACGCCATTCCTTCCCAAGATGGAAGTGGAGCGACCTAAGGACCCGGAAGCGGAGGCGAGTAGTAAATGAACCTCTTTTTGCAAAGTAAAGTTCCAAACTTTTGGGCACAACCTTTTAATTCTCAGGGAATTTGGATGGGTGTTCTTGGCGGCTTGCTCGTCGGAATTCTAATCTTCCTAGGATTAATGTTCATGCCGGCACAATTCCGGCGACCAGTCGTAGCTTTCTGCACCTTCATCGGCGGTGCCTACTGGGTGCTTCTGTACATCTTCCCGGCTCCGATTGATCTCCAAAAGACAGAGATGCCCACCGGGCCGGTGGAATCAATCGGCAAGTGGTTGACCGATGCAAATCCGGTCGTCGTCAGCATCAGCGGAACGGTCACCGCGTTCATGCTTGGATTGGGAATTTTCTCCCTTTTGAGCATCCATCTCAAGCGGATTTCGCGTCGCCAGAAAGACTGGGCATACAGCGTGATCTTGCTGGTTTCGCTGGTTTCAATGGCGTTCTTTGGTTATGCCGACTACATCAGTCGGCAAGGCCCGGATGGTACGAAACTCGATCTTCAGGCGAACTGGGGATTTGTTAACTACGGCCGAGATCTCCTTTTCGACGGCTTGCTGCAGCAGATGGACGCGGCGATGTTTTCGGTAATTGCGTTCTATATTCTTAGCGCGGCATACCGTGCTTTCCGAATTCGGAGTATCGAAGCAACCATCTTGCTGAGTACCGCTCTATTGGTGATTTTGAGCCTAATGGGCGCCGTTGCCTTCGTCTGGAATGACGCGGTGAAGAACATGGCGAACGGCAACGACTTCTTGATGAACTTCCAGCTCACGGAGATCGCGGGTTGGATCCGACGAACATTTGAGACTTCCAGCCTGCGTGGAATTGCATTTGGCGTGGGTATCGGTGCGTTGGCGATGGGACTCCGGATTTGGCTGAGTCTTGAGCGAACGGGAGGAGGAGCGTAATGAACGGTCAGAAGTCGTTAGGAGAAGTACTTCAGAGTCTGCCAAAGCAGGTGCTCTACATCATCCTCATCGTTTTCACCAGTGTGCCGCTGTTCTTCCCGGTAAAGGTTCCCAACCAGCCGCTGGAAAGTTCGGTGGATTTGTACGCCAGTCTAATGGCGGTTAAGCCGGGCGAGACGGTCTTGTTCGCAAGCGACTGGACGAATTCCACCCGCGGCGAGAGTCTCGGTCAATTCAATTCGGTGATGCGAATCTTGATGCGGCATAACGTGAACGTGGTGCTGTATTCCACCGGCGATGCTCAAGCCCCGCGAGTGGCGCAAGACGCCATCGCGAAGCTAAACGAAGAGCGAATTGCAGCGGGACAGAAGGAATACAAGCGCTGGGAGAACTTTGTTAGCGTCGGCTTCTTCTCTAACGGTGAAGCCACGATTAACGGAATGGGGACCAGCGTGCGGTCCAGCTTCAACGGAAAGAAGGATTTTGCACCCGGCCGTGGCTTAACCGACGTCTACGAATCACCGATTCTAAAGGGACGCGAGAAAGTAAGCGATTTTCCGCTCTTGATCGTTGTCACGGGAAGTAAGACTTCTAACATTACGGTCGAGCGTTTGAGCGGCAAGGTTCCAATCGCATTTGCGGTGACGGGAGTTATGGGTCCGGAGACGGGCAACTTCTACCAGAGTCAGCAGATTGTTGGATTTGCCTCGGGTCTGAAGGGGCTTTATGACCTGGAAGGTTTGATGGAGGACGGTGTGAATAATCCGGATAAGTCGGGCAACATCGCCGTCAAGAGTTCTAAGTACGGTCCTATTCCCGGTTTCCCCGGGGAGAAGAATGATGGGCAAGGGAAGCGATACTATCCGACCTTGCACTTTGCCGTCGGATTGCTCATCCTGGCCGTAATCATTGGCAACATTGGTATGTTTTTGAGCCGAGCGGGAGGTCGAAAATAATGTATCCCTTGTTTACCTACGACGGGATAAAAGTCACCTGTGGCGTTCTGGCTACGGTCGGCTTGTACAGCGTTCTTTACCGAGAAAACAAGTTCTATCGGTTCTTTGAGCACCTGTTCCTCGGCCTCGCGGCGGGGTGGACGTTGCTCACCATTTGGGTTGAAAACCTGAAGGGGCCCTGGTGGGACATCATGGTTGGAGTGCCGCCGGAGAAGGCGGGAGACCCAATCGGAAACGGAAACTGGGCCTACATTTTGCTACTCCCGCTGGGCCTGATGGGCTACATGGTGTTTAGCAAAAAGCACAACTGGATGAGCCGAATTCCGATCGGGATTATTCTTGGTCTCTGGTCGGGACAGCAGATCCAGATTTGGTACAACACCTACGGTAAGCAGATCGCCGGTACGGCTCAGCCAATCTGGCCCACCACTTGGTCGTCGCTCACCGTTCCCAACTACGACAAGCTACAGCTAGCCCCCGACGCTCTGGCGGCGGCAAAGAGCCAGGTGTACTTGAGTCAAGCGATCACAAACTTCCTCTTCTTAGTAACTGTCGTGTGCGTGCTGTCGTACTTCCTGTTCAGCTTCGACGCGAAGTCCAAAATGGTGAAGTCGGCTTCCAGCCTGGGTCGTTATCTGTTGATGATCGGCTTCGGCGCAATCTTCGGCAGTACGGTTTTGATGCGGTTTACGCTCCTTATCGACCGGATGTACTTCATCTGGATTGAGTGGTTTAACAACATCATTCTTAATCGTCATTAATTCATGGAAGGGACGGTTCGCGCGATTGTTCTCAAGCGGACGGACCAGGGTGAGTCGGATCGTCGACTCACCCTTTTTTCGTTAGAACGCGGCAAATTTGATGTGGTGGCCAAAGGCGCGCGAAAAGCAGCGGGGCGCCTGAGCGCACTGACCGAGCCCCTAATCGTCGCCCGCTTCAGCATGGCGGAGGGGAAGCGAAATCGGTTCTTGACTCAGGCGATCCCCGAAAGTGCGTATCGAAACTTACGCAGCGACTATTTGCGCTTGACGGTCGCGCTCGGCACCGCCGAGCTCTTCGCCGCAATTCTGCCGTATGAGCAGCCTGATCCGGAAGCTTTTGCATTACTGGAGGCGACCATCGCGGGGATTGATGACGCGACCGAGCCGCTGGCGCCCGCGATTTGGGGACAAATGCATCAGCTAGCAAACGGTGGCTTCTTGCCGGAGCTTTCTGTTTGCGTGGTCTCCGGACAGGCAACCTCGGTTGTCGATCCCTGGTTCTCGCCTTCCGCCGGGGGACTGATCTTGAATTCGCTTGGAGTAGCCGACGCTTATGTTTTGCCCACCGAGGTCCTATTTGGACTGCGTCGCATTTTGGAAATAAATTTGCCACCAGCAAGGCTGAAGCACGCTGAACTTACACAGGTTCTACTGGCTCCATGGTGGCGCCGAGTAGCGGAAACCCGGCTTCCCGCTTTCGATTCGTTGGTAGAAGCACTAAAGCAAGACCTTAATGCATCGTTAGCAAAGTAAAATACGGGGTCATGAAGTGGAGCTTGGCATCGGCATTATTCGTAGCCGCCGCGACGGGCGGGCTGATTACCGGATGCTCGAAGGGCAATTTTAGCGAAAAGGGTCAGGAAGCCAAAGGAACCGTGTTCCGCTACCCAATCGTAACTGCTCCCACCACCTTGGACCCCGCCAAGGTTCAAGATGGCGATACGATCGATGCCGTGCAACAAGTATTCGAGGGCTTGGTGGGATGGAGCACCGACAATAAGCCAGAACCTCGTTTAGCCGAATCTATTGAAGTGTCTCCTGACGGCACCACTTACACGTTTAAGCTTCGGAAAGGCATTAAATTCAGTAGCGGACGATCGGTCACGGCGAAAGACTTTAAGGACTGTTTTGAGCGTGCCTGCAACCCCGAATTCGGTAGCCCGACAGCCGCAACTTATCTCACCGACATCGTTGGCGTCACGGAAAGGCTGAACAAGAAAGCGAGCGAAGTAACCGGATACAAAGCAATTGACGACTCCACGGTGGAGATCAAGATTGATAAGCCACGTCCGTACTTCCTGGGCAAGCTCACTTACCCGGCGGCATTTGTCTATGACCTCACTAAGATGAAGGATCCGGTGAAGGAAATGGCCACCGTGGATGAAATGGTGGGCACCGGCCCCTACATTTTCACGGAGTATGTGCCAGACCAGATTCTGAAGCTGAAGGCCAATGCCGACTACTTTGGCGGCGCTCCCAAGATTGATGGCATCGAACGGCCGATTGTGAAGGACGCAAACACCCGTTTAAACATGTTCAAACAGGGCCAAGTGGATCTTGTTCCGTTGGAGCGGCAAGACTTGCCCGCGGTAAATGCCGACGCCAAACTGAAACCGCAACTGCAGTTCTTCGATCGCCCGGTGATCTGGTACCTGGGAATGAACTGCGCCATCTACGAACCGTTCAAAAAGCGGGAAGTTCGTCAAGCGGTGGCGATGGCAATTGACGTGGATGACATCGTAAAGACCACGCTGGATAACAACGTAATTCGCGCAACCGGCATCGTCCCCAAAGGCGTTTTTGGTTACCGAGAGTCAACCAATTTGCTGAAGTTCGATCCGGTGAAGGCACGCGAACTATTGGCCAAGGCTGGCTACCCCGGCGGAAAAGGGTTGCCCAAGTTTGAACTCACGTTCCGGGAAGCCCGTCCTGATATTCAGCTCGTGGCATCGCGAATTGCGAGCGACTTGAAGAAGAATTTGAATATGGATGTCTCGCTGCGGACTATGGAGTGGCGAGCCTATCTGGAGAAGAACAACCGGAAGGAAATGCCGTTCTTCCACATGCGATGGGGCGCGGACTATCTGGACGCTGAGAACTTTCTGAGTACTC
>CANFJD010000175.1 GCA_947447315.1 Fimbriimonadaceae bacterium | reverse complement strand
GGGCCCTCCCGTTGAGGGTTATAAATCCATCTCCGCCCGCCTTCAGCATGAGAGTCCAGGCCATGCCCGCTTTCGCCGGAGGCAGATCGAATCGGATCGTGGATTTAACCAACGGATTCGCAGACGATCTTCTCGCTCCCGTGAGCTTAGGATGCTCGTAGACCGGTATGTTTCGATCGGGATTCAGCTTCACGGTGGCAACCGGGCCGACCGGCTCGTATCGATCGGTCCACTCCAGCTTAAACGGTGCCGTGGTCGGAATAGGCATTTCAATGGACATGGGACCGACAAGGCCGCCTTGACCAGCGTCATTGCGGATCACAACGGCAATTTCATTCTTGCCCGGCCGTAAGTGCGCCGCAACGGGGAAGGAACCCGGAACACCGTACGAACCGAGGTGACCGACCAACTGATTGTTGACGTAGAACCAACCTTCGTCGTCAATCCCGGGGGTGTTCCACACGGTGGTCGGGTGGATCGGGGCATCGAGTTGGATCGTAGTGCGAAGTACGACAGTGGTGTTTTGGGGGAACTGATCGTTGTTGGCGCCGGTGCCCCAAGACTTATCGACCGGCATGACAATCGCGTCCGCCGGAATGGTTCCCTTTGGTACCACGTGGGTTCTCCATCCGGTAATTTCTCGCCCCGCCGGCTTTTCCTTGAGTACTCGAGCATCGGCAATTCCCCGACTCTGCTCCATCCCGGGACCGCCATTCGGCCAACCGGGATTGAGCAGCGTGAACAGTCGCGGACCGGATGTGACGGGATAGAGTAGGCCACCTTGGCGAACTTCCGTATTTCCGCTGGTTGGGTTGCTGATCAACTCGCCGCCGGCAGACTTCACCCAAAACACGGGGGGCTTGGTGTTGGGCTTAACCGTCGGTAGTTGGGCCCGATACGTGATGAATCGGCTGTCCCAGACTCCCAACTCGGAATTTGTTGCGGGAATAGCAGTCGGCTTCCAGCCCGTGGGCCGCAAGGCGACAACTTCGGCCGTTTTGAGGTTGAACTGCGGATAGGCGATGAGAGGCGTCGGTGTTGCTTTAGCTTCCCCGGCAACGAGTTCGGGGGATGCGCCTTCGCGAGCGATGCGATAAACCTTCATGCCAAACGGCGGCAGAGCGTAGCCCATTCCATTCGAGAGCGAGCCGGCCGCCGGTTTGGTGCGGTCGGTATTCCGAATGAACAGATAAGTTGAGCCGTTTACCGCGCGGCGGGCGGCGACTTTAACGTTGGTATCGCTCGAGGTGGCGGGAGCGGTGATTTCGTCGGCGCGGGCGAGCTCCTTACCGTACTTTTTGAGCATCTGACCGATTTCGCGAACGACGTCGTACTTGGCGCCTCCGGCACCCCATTCACGAATCGGGGCAAAGTAGTCGTAGCTGGTCGTGATGCTTTCGGCGGCCCAGTCGGCGAAGTTGGTGCCGCCGAACAGCATGTAATAGTTCAGGCCGGCCGCCCCGTTTTGAAGGGCGGACAACGTGAGGGCGTTGATCTGCTTGGCGTCGATGCCGTCTTGCTCTTCGGCGGCGGGACCGCCCACTTGGCCGAACCAGCCACCTTGAAATTCGGTGACCATTCGGGGAGCCCACGGCTGGGCTTGGTGCTGCCGGTTCAATTCGTAGCCGACGGACTCAACATTCCAGCGTGGATATTGATTCGGATTATCGAAGGCTTGGCTTAGAAGCGGGTCACCTTTGGCTTCACGGATGGGATAGGTCCAGCAAGTAAAGATGGGGACGGTGATTCCCAGCTTTTGGGAGCTGTCGATGAGGCTCCGCAGATAGTTTCGTTTGGCGTCGACGGGGACGGATGAGTAGTCGTACTCATTTTCTACCTGCCACAGGATTACGCCCTTTTGGCCCTTTGGTTGTCGCGGAAGTTGGTGCTTGGCGACGATGCCGGCGACCGCTTTGAACCAGTGATGAGACCATGCGGTGAAGACCGGGTCGTCGCTGCGGAACCAAAGATTTCGCTTGGGATTGGTCGGTTTAAATCGGGTGAGCCAGTTCGGGAAGCCGCCCGTGGCCCATTCGGCACAAATGTATGGTCCGGGGCGAACGATGGTGTAGAAGCCGAACTCTTTTTCCGCCATGGTGAGCCAGGCGTCGAGGTCTTTGAGGTCAATCTGACTGAAATCGTTGACGTCACGCGGGGGATTGCGCTCGGACCAGTTCCATGCCACGTACGTTTCAACAGTATTGAAACCAGCATCTTTGATCGCCTGGAACCGTTCTCGCCACTGATCCTTCGGGCAGCGGAAGTAGTGGAAAGTACCGCTGAAGATAAATGTGTCTTGACCGTCGATGGTGAAGCAGTGGCCATCGTAACGGATGCGGTTGGGGCTGTAAAACTTTGGACCGTTGGGGGCGGCCAGGGCCAGCGAGACGAGCCCAAGGGGCAGTATACATACGATGCTACGGGCAATCCGCATTCGGTTACTTTAGCACGGGCGGCAAATCTGGTAACAACTAGAACCGAATGATTTCATCCCAAGCTCGTTTGGCCCTGTACGCTCAAAATGCCTTTGACGGGCCGTTTGCGAAGATGGCGTACGGGGTATTGAGGTACTCGCCAAACGAGGTGGTGGCGGTGATCGATGCTCACCTGGCGGGACGGAATGCGGCGGAGTTCGGGCCGTGGCGGTCGGCTCCCATCGTGGCATCGGTGGATGAAGCGCGGGACTTGGGGGCGGATACGTTGGTGCTGGGGATTGCGCCGCTCGGCGGCGTCATTCCGCCAGATTGGTACGTGGATTTGGACGCGGGCGCGGCGGCGGGGATGGACATTGTAAATGGCCTGCATGACAAGCTGGCAACGCGCTACCCGGACGTTGACGTTTGGGACATCCGGACGGAGCCGGAGGATTTGTTGCCGGGTACGGGGGCGGCGCGGCACTTGAATAATCGTCGGGTGCTGACCGTAGGCACGGACATGGCGGTGGGCAAGATGACGGCCTCGCTGGAGATTTGGCGGGCGATACCGGAGGCAAAGTTTGTGGCGACCGGGCAGATTGGAATGACGATTACCGGAGCGGGGATTCCGCTGGACGCGATTCGGCTCGACTTTGCTGCCGGAGCAGTGGAGCGCGAGGTGATGCGGTACGCCGACGCGCCAGTGGTTTTGGTAGAGGGCCAGGGGTCGATTGTGCACCCCGCGAGCACGGCGACTTTGCCGCTGATTAGGGGCACGGTTCCCACGCACTTGGTGCTTTGCGCCCGAGCGGGTCAAAGTCATTTGCGGAGCGTCACCGACATTGGCATTCCAGATTTGGCGCAGTTGGCCGCGCTGTATCAGACCATTGCCGGTGCAATTGGCACCTACCCGACGCCGACGGTTGCTGGCGTTGCTTTGAATACGGTTCACCTTTCGGATGAGGATTCGCGGGCGGCTTGCGAAGCGATTGAGCAAGCGACCGGATTCCCAATCGTCGATCCGGTGCGGCACGGTGCACAGCGGCTAGCCGACGCGATCTTGGCTTAACCAGTCCAGACGGCGGAGTGCGGAAGGGCCCAATCGGTAGCTCCCAGCGGGATGGCGCGTTCCCCGGCGTAGAGGACGATGCCGCGGCGATAGCGGTCCGGCGCAACTTCGCGCAGATACGTGAGGCCGTCTTGAGCGGCGGCGGGTGGTACCTCGGCGTCAGTGACTTGGATCCCGGTTAGGGTGCCGTCGGTGGCCTCCAGCACGAAATCGACCTCCTTGTTACGTACGGTCCGGAAGTGGAACAGCGTCGCTTGGGAGCGGGAATAGGTGAGCAGGCGGGCGAACTCGTTGGCGAAAAACGCGTTAGTGGCGGCGGAGGTACTGAGGGGAGCGAGGCTGGCGGAAAGGAGTGAATCGATCAGATACAGCTTGGGCGATTTGGCGAGGCGGACATTGAGATCGGCTGACCAGGCGGGGACGGTTTGCACAAGGAAGAGCTTGCCGAGCAGGTCAACATAGCGGCGGACGGTGGTGGCGGGCATGCCCGTATCGCGGGCCAGAGCCTCGATGTTCAGGGTTTCCCCTTGGCGATTCGCGAGGCTACGTAGGAGGCGAGGGAATGTTCGAGTGTGTTCAATCTCGGCGAGGTTGCGGACGTCGCGCTCGAGGGTGGTGCGAATGTAGCTATCGGCCCAGCGCTTGCGGGCGTCATTACTGGATAGCAGCACCGGCTCGGGGTAGCCGCCGCGGGCGAGGCGGTCGGCTATCTTGCCGGCGGGGTATTCCCGCATGGTCGGAGTGCCTTCGGTGAGCCAGTCGATGAAATTGAACGGCGTGTCTTCAATCTCGGCCTGACTCATGGGCAGGAGATCGATGACGCCCATGCGACCGGTGAGGGCGTCGGCGACACGGGGGAGGGCGAGAATGTTGGCGGAGCCGGTGAGCAGGAATCGGCCGGGGATGCGGTTTTCGTCGACCGTTTTCTTTAGGGGCAGGAAGATCTCGGGCACGCGCTGGACCTCGTCGATGGTGAGGGCGGCGGCTCCCTGGAGGAATTGACGGGGCGAATGGGCCGCCGACTCCATGAGCAAAGTGTCATCCATCGTGACGTATGTGCGGCCAGGGATTTTGTCGACAAGCGTGCTTTTGCCCGACTGGCGCGGCCCGGCGACCATGGTGACCGGGAATTGGTCAAGATATTCGGCGAGTCGAGGGGCGATTCCGCGCGGGGTCACTGGAGGATTATGCACCGTTTAGTGGTGGATATTACTAGCTTGGTTATCGTTTCGTGTCATCACGTTTCCTTGCAATTTTTTAAACGACATTACTTTAATTGGTTAAGGCGGTGAAGAGGATGGTCCAACCGTGAGAATCGTTCAGGGGAACCGGGCACCAAGACGGTCTCGCCACCCGCAAATAGTAAGGAGCCGAGAATCGATTTTGACAACCGGGTTTGGATGAAATTGAGTCGTTTTTGTGGGGTTGGTGGACGGTTGGGGTGAGTATTCGGCCCACGGGGGCAGGAGCCAGCCGCCACCTACGGCCGGAAACGGTGGTTCCTGTGGCGGTCGGTGATCAAAATGGTCACCGACACGGTGGACTTAGGAGGTCCAACCACGACTTTTCGCCTAGTTTAGGGTTGTTCGAGGCCAAGTTTGCGACCGGTTGAAAGTTCCAACTGGCGGTAAGCGATGAGCGTGTCGTAGAGGGCTTCGATGTAGTTCGTCTCGGCGGTGACAAGGCTTACCTGGGCGGTGAGGACGTCGATGAGGTCGCTCGCGCCGAGTTGGTTGCTGCGTTCAGCGGCTTGATAGTTGATCCGGGCGGCTTCGACGGCGGCGGTGGCGGCCGCGAGCCGGAGAGCTCCCTGTTGGTAGCTGGCGTAGCTGGACTCAATTTCGCTGGTGGCATCCCGCTCGCTTTGAACCAGGTTTTGCTGGGCTTGCTCCAAGTTAGCGACGGCAAGGCGATAATTGGCGCGGGTCAATCCAGCGTCGAAGAGCGGGAAGGACAGGGAAAAGCTAAGGGTATCTCCACCGTACCGGGGGCGATCGAAGGCGCTTAATGTGGCATCGGCGGCGAAAGTCAGTCCCGTTTCCAACTTGGCGGCCTTCGCTTGATATTGTTGAGCCTGGACCCCGAGGCGTTGCGCGATGAGGCTGGGGCGATTCTTCAATCCCTCCTGAACGGCCTGCTCTAGCGAGCCGAAATTATCGGGCGGAATTTGGGTGCCGACGCTCTGGAGGGGAGGTAGTGGCTCGACAGGATTTAGACCGATCAATGCCTTGAGTGACGCCTGATTGGTGATGGTACGCGTGCGGGCGGTGATGACATCCACCTGGGCATTCAAGGAATCGGCACGAGCTTGGAGATTGTCAATGGGGGCCGCGTCACCCACTTCCACTCGCTTCTGCGTTTGCTTGAGGATCGTGTCGGTGCGAATCACCTGGGCATCCTTTACCTTTTGCAGTTCTTGGGCGCGGAGAACTTCGAGATAGGCTTTTTCGACGTTAAACAGGGTGGAGCGGAGAG
>CANFJD010000174.1 GCA_947447315.1 Fimbriimonadaceae bacterium | reverse complement strand
TTGACCTTGGTGCCGTCCAAGGTCGTGGCCTCAAACGCAATCGCCTTCTTGCCGATGCTCACGTCGGGAGGAAGTGGGGCCACCGGCAACTTCTCCTTTGCCTTATCAAGTGTAAAGCCGTCCTTGAAATTCAAGGTGTACGTGGTGCCGGTGAAGTTGAACGGCTTACCCACCTGAACGTATTCGCGCTTGTAGCTAATCTTGCCGTCGTTGTTTCGATCGATGGCGAGGGCCGTATCCGCCGCCGGCTCGCCGGCGATGAACGTCTGGAACTTCTTCTTATCCAACTCGAGAGTTACTTCGTAGCCGTAATCGAAGTAGTACAGCACCGTATCTTTCAGTGCCGCCCGATTCGGATCCTTGGGATCAAACCGGTAAAAGTTCACCGCTACCGGCACGCCCTTACCGGCATCCACGGTCGCATTTCCGAAATAGACGGTAGTGTTGCCGTTCTTGCGACCTTCCCACTTCACGGCCGGATCGTTGGTAACGTCGCCATCGCCGTTGGCATCCACAAAAAATCGAGCGGCACCGTTCTCTGGCTCATCGACAAGAAACGCGATGGACTTGGATCCGGCGACAAAAGTGCCGTAGTGCGGCGCTGTGACGTCGGCTGGTTTCGTCTTGATTGTCGTTTCCGGCGTGAATTGCGAGCGAATCGGCCGGTAACCTCCGGCCTTCTGAGTGGCGCCCGAGGGAATCAATTTAAGTTCAACGTTTGGCCCGGGGGCAACGCTGAGAAGAGCAATGATCGCAAAACTCATGGTTGCGCGCCATTGTACGTCAAGACGCGCGATTTTTTGCCGATTCGCCACGCGAGATGCCGAATGATCAGATTTTCTTCGCTTTTCGCTAAGATCCCTTCAGATTTTTACGCCCAGAGCGCCGGATTCAAATCTGCAAACGGAGCGTCTTTTTGCTGACAGTCGGCCAGAAACTCCTGTTCGTCCGCGGTCATCAGATGGCCGTGGTGCACTTGGGACGCTAGCTCTGCGAGGCGATTGAATCGATCAATATGGTCCGAAAACCGCACTTCCGCATAGTCCCGCGCCGCTTGGGTGGAGATCAAAAATTGCCAGTCGCTGGATTCTGCAAGCAGTAATTCTCGCCCCGCCTGACGGACAATCTCTCGGGCCGGACCATCCGCTAGCGTCCGCGACATCTCGCGCATTCTCCGTTGCGCGGGGTGCAACTGTTTCCACGTCCAGGCGTTTTCGCCATTGAGCCAAATGTAGTGGTAGCCGCCTTCGCCCCAGCTACCTTCGGGCAGGTTTATGAGATGCCGGGCGGGATCGCGATCCAAAACGTCACCGCCGCTAGCCATTTCGACTTCTCCATCGGCGTGCAATGCCCGCGCCAATTCGTAAAGAAATTCGGGACCTTCCCACCACCAGTGACCAAAAAGCTCGGTGTCGTACATCGCCACCAGCGTGCCGTTCCGATCCGCCTGACCGCGGTATTTCGCCAATGCGCCCTTAATCACGTTCACCATATCGCGGGCGTGTTCGGCAACGTTCTCGTAAGCACGGTAAGGATCGTAGGGTTGCTTGGATCCCAGGTCGGCCTTGTTTTCGCTGATCCGCCAATACTTCAATCGCCCCGGATAGAGCTGTTTGTGAAACTCCAGATAATGCGGATCACCGGGGTACCCCACGTCACCCGACCATACTTTCACCGTGGTTTCCGGATCCCGGCTAAAGCACGTTTCCCCGGTAGGCAAAATGTAGTGTTCGTACTCGCTGCGTACCTCTTCTGATGGCGTGAAATAGCGGCTAGACCGGGCGAAAAGCTCCGCCAGTTGGGGGAAGTTTGCCGCGTAGGTTCCGAGCGGCGTCCCACCGCGAATCATGTGCGAATCGACGAAGAAGTATTCCAGGTTATATTTCGCTAGCCACTCGTCCGTCCCCGCTCGCTCCCACGGCACTTCGCTATCGTCCACCGGGCTCTTCCAGGCGTAACGCGGCCGGTACGCACACTCGGGCAACCAAATGCCCCGGGGTTGGCGACCGAAATGCTTCTTGTAGGTATCCACACCCAATTGGATCTGGGCACGACAACTCTCCTCCGTGCCGAGAAGGGGTTGGTAGCCATGCGTGACGCCGCTGGTAATGATCTCAATACTTCCGATCTCTTGGAAGTGACGGAATCCGCTCACGATGCTGCGGTTCCATCGGTTCTGAAATTGATCTTTGGCTCGCTCGTAAATTCGGGCCCAGTATCCGGCCAGGCCAACCATTCCTAGCCCTTCGCCGTTCTCGCGAAATCGGACAGCATCCCCGCGGGCAAATGCAGCCCGGGAATCGCAATAGTCCTCGAACTCGGCCTTAAACGATTCGTCTTCCAACTGCTCCGCCAAGATCGGGGTGACGTTCACGGTCCAGCGGGGATAGATGCCCTGCTCTTCCAATCGATAAAGGACATCCAGCAGCGGCAGGTAGCACTCGGCGGCGCTCTCCGTAATCCAATCGGTGCCGTGGGGGCTCTTGCCGTGACTCAAGACATACGGCATGTGCGAGTGCAAACAGAGCAAAAACCGTCCCAAAGCCATGTCTGCATTCTATCCGGTTCCCGCGCCGCATCCACCTTGAGTCGCGGTGTCCCCCGATATGGGGACTCAGCTTGGCGGTAGCGAAATATCACGGCACCGTGATCACTGCAAATGGAACGAAACTTCTCTCGTCGGCACTTAGCGTGCAAAAGTCCAAAATATTCAAAATCTCCCTAACCATTATTTCTGTCGCGGCTGCTACCGCATCGATGGCCACCCCGCTCAACCTCACCGGTATCGATTACGCAAAGGGCGGTAATGTCTCCGCTTCGCTCGATGGGAACAGCCAGTACTTCTTCGGCGGCCCTCAGCAAGGCAATTACAATGGTGGCGCCGGTCAAGACCTTTTCTGCGTCGATTTCGATAAGCACAATGGTTTGCCAGAGACTTACGACGTCACTCTTCTCAACCAGTCCAGCCTCACGAACGGTGCTCTGGTTGGCAAGATTTTCAACAAATTTGGCACCATCACTTCTTCCGCGCAGGGAGCAGCCGTGCAGCTCGCCATCTGGGACGCCATCTACGACAATGGTGATGGTCTCGGCGCCGGTCGATTCCAAGGCAGCGACTACGCTTCTCAAGTCAGTGCCATCCTCAGCGCCGATTTCACGGGCGTGTCCAGCAACATCTCGTACTATCAGCCGACGAGCCATGGCCCCAGCGGCAACCTCTACCAGGGCATGATCGGTGCCGCTCCCGTTCCGGAACCCATGAGCATGGCCGTCGTTGGCATGGGTGCGGCTGCCCTTCTGCGACGACGACGCAAGGCTTGAACCTAGTAAGTTCGTTCCCTTAAGGAGATTACGGGCCAGTTAACACCAAGTGTTAACTGGCCCTGCCTCTTGACTTGCGTCGGTACGGGTCAGTGGACGTAGACTTCGTCACGGTCAATTAGCTTCGGAGCCTGTCCGTAATCCACAAAATCTGGTGGATATCTTCGATCCTCCAATTCCGTATTCGCGCTTTCTGGTGTCGTTTCTTCGACCTGGGTTTCTTTCGCCTCGTCTTCCATAGCTGGATTCCATGTTACGGCAGAAACCTCAGTCGTCAGGCAAATAGACCCGCTCTCAGCCACCAACTTTGGAACTTGGACAAATTACAGAGTTAGCCCGCCATCCACCGTGAGAACTTGTCCGGTGATGTAGCCCGATTCTTTGGCGGCCAAGAACAGCACTGCGTTGGAGATGTCGGTCGCCGCCCCCAGTCGCCCCGCCGGAGCATTTTCCGTGACGTGCTTCCGAAAATCCTCACCGAGGTCGGCTGTCATATCGGTCTCAATAAATCCAGGGGCGACGGCGTTGCAAGTCACGCCGCGCGCTCCCCATTCCTTAGCAACTGATTTTGTAAAGCCAATGACGCCGGCTTTCGAGGCCGCGTAGTTCGCCTGTCCAGCGGCTCCCGTCTGCCCGATAATGCTGGTCACATTGATCACTCGCCCGTAGCGACCCTTAATCATCGGCTTCAGCGCCGCGCGGGTGCATAGGAAAGTGCCACGCAAATTCACCGCGATGACCCGATCCCAGTCCTCGTCCTTCATGCGGAGCACCAATGTATCCCGCGTGATCCCCGCGTTGTTCACCAGAACATCGAGTTGGCCGTAAGTCTGGTCAAGCTCCTTGAAAAGCGCGGCCACCTGCTCGGAGTCACTCACATCCGCAGCAAATCCCGTCGCGAGCGGGCCGATCGCCTCTGCTGCCGCCTTTGCCCCGGCGATGGTGGTCGCCACGCACGCTACCCGCGCTCCCTGATCGGCAAACGCTTGGGCAATCGCCCGACCAATTCCCCGGCTGGCACCGGTAACCACAACCACCTGACCTTCAAATGACATTCCCATATTGAACCGCTTTTTAACCGACCGAGCTACCGGTCACCGATTTATCGATGCGCTTGATCAATCCCAGCAGAACCTCGCCGCCCCCCAGTTCCACTACTTCCGTAACGCCGTCCGCCACCATGGCCTGCACTATCTCGGTCCATCTCACCGGACTCTTCAACTGCTCAACTAATCGTTCGGGCCAGCCG
Source organism: Fimbriimonadaceae bacterium (assembly GCA_947447315.1). GTDB lineage: Bacteria > Armatimonadota > Fimbriimonadia > Fimbriimonadales > Fimbriimonadaceae > Fimbriimonas. The sequence goes on along the minus strand of CANFJD010000174.1, from coordinate 1,427 downwards.
TCTGTTTCGGGCCGGGCCGTGACGTTTGCATAAATCGGCACTGCGGGCGCGTGAAATGTGAGTTCAGCCAGGAATGCTCCGAGTTCTGAAGCTGGCCCGTCCATCAGCGGGCTGTGGAACGCACCGCTGACGTTGAGCGGCAGTACTCGCTTTGCCCCCGCCGCCGTTAACTGGGCACTCGCGGTCGCAATCGCCGCAACTTCGCCGGAGATCACAAGCTGTCCGGGGCAGTTATCGTTCGCAATCACCACCGTCCCGTCCACCGCATCCAAAACTGCCTGAATCGCTTCCCGCTCTAGACCCAGTACGGCCGCCATCGTTCCCGGGCGGATTGCTCCCGCCGTGGCCATCAGTTCTCCCCGTCGCAGCACCGCCCGGGCGGCATCCGCGACGCTCAAGACGCCGGTCGCCGCCAACGCTGCGTATTCGCCGACGCTATGGCCCGCCGTCACCCATGCGGCCGACGGCTCGACGGTTCGAAACGCCGCCATTCCGCACGTAAACAAGGCAATCTGGGCGTTTTGCGTTTGTCGAAGCGTGTCCTCGTCAGCCTCCAAACACAGCCTTCGCACATCAAGACTTACTGCATCGGATACTTCACGGAAGATTTCGTCGGGGAGATTTGCCCCCATCCCCGGTTTTTGAGAGCCTTGACCAGGAAAGACATACGCAACCATAGTTAAAAATCGTACCTGCCTGACGGATTGCCGTCCGTGACGCATGGTGGGTCGAATGGACGACCAGCCGCTGCGGCATTGGATATTCTCTTCCCGGATGAAGTTTCGCCTCGATCATTAGCGTGGGTTTTCGCGAGCCCACTTGGCTTGCCCGACGATTGCGTTCGTCCCCGTTCGTTAAATTTTCACCCGAGGCCCATGTATGTCTGCATCCACCATAGCTTCCAATCCCGTCACCTTTGCGTCGGTCCTGCGCATTCCTGCGTTCCGTGACCTCTGGCTTGGCCAGGCTATTAGCCAGCTCGGCGACGCGCTCTACTACGTCACGTTCCTCTTCATGGCGAAAAAGCTGACCGGCAGTGACGCGGTTGTCGGATTTGTCGGCGCGGTGGAAACCTTGCCGTACCTGCTGTTCGGCGCATTCGCCGGAGTGGCCGCAGATCGGTTCAATCGGCGTCAATTGATGCTTGCGAGCGATGTCCTGGGGGGCCTGGTTCTGGTTCTTTTCGGATTCTGGGCATATTTCCACCCCAAGATCGGGCTACCCGCCCTTCTTTTCGTGCCCTTCGCCCTCAGCTCACTGCGGTGCTTCTTTATGCCCGCGAAAGGCGCCTCGATCCCGGCTCTGGTACCACCAGAAAAGCTCCAAACCGCCACCAGCCTCAGCATGATGACCCAGAATCTCATGCCGATGATGGGTCTCGCGTTGTCGGCCGGGGTGCTAGGCGTGGTGTATCAGCGAAGTCCCGA
>CANFJD010000173.1 GCA_947447315.1 Fimbriimonadaceae bacterium | reverse complement strand
TTGCCATAAATTGGCTAAGCGCCGCTGGCGTAAATGGTCGACTCGCCGCCCATGCACTTACTTTGCCGGCGGCTTGGGTGGTCGCCTGGTCAACCGAAAGAAAAAACCCGTCACTTTGCCGTTCCGCCCACTCCGATAACTCATCCTTACCGGCCACTAATTCCGCCCGTACCCGGTCCAGGCTAAAAACAATCCCATCTCCGTGTGCCTTCGCAATCCAGTCCCAGTAACCTGGACAAACCGAAAACTGATAAAACGTATTCTTCGGTTCAATGAACACGTTGGTGTCCAGCAAATAGCTCACGCTACGGAACCACTCCCAGCGAGGCCGCCAGCTTGTTCAAATGCTCCGAATTCTTGAGCCCTAAAAGCTCCAGCGCCTCCGTGTAACTGGTCTCGCCCTCCAGCGTGCTCACGGTAACCGCTCGCGCAAACCGTTTCCCTAGCCGACTGCCTTGCGTCCGGTAGAAGTCCCCGCCGCTCCCACCTTTGACCGCGTTGATGCGACTCAGCTCTTGCGCGTAAAGGCCCTCAAACTCGGTTTCACTCAGCCGACCCGCTTCCTTTGCCCGAATCAGAATCACCAGGCTGCTGGTCTTAAATTGGCGGGCCAGGCGATTCACCAATCCCGTTGTATCCGCGCTGTCGCTCCAAGCGGCGATAAATGCTTCCGTCGGCACCAGAACTTCCGCCGCCACGGCATTACAAAATCGTTCCGTTTCGCGCGTGGTTTGGCTTCGCCACTCCGATACTCCCGTAGCCCCTAGCCAAAGGTGAGCCACCTCGTGGGCCAGAGTAAACATTTGGGCCGCTTGGGCATCGGCCGCGTTCACAAAAACCAACGGTGCGTAAGGGTCACTCAAGGCAAATCCCCGAAACTCCTGTACGTTCAGCTTTCGGTGGGTGTTGTTACCCACCACGCCGTTACGCATCACCATAATTCCGGCCTCTTCGCAACCGGTCACCATGGCGCGCAGCGCCTCCGCCCAGGTGGGTAGCGCCGCTCGGGCGGCAAAGTCAAAACCAATAACCGTCCGAATCTCGGCCGCCACCGCCACCGGGTCATCTGTTGTCCGGGTGCGTCCCACCCATGGCAATGGTTCTTCATCCTGCCGTGCCAAATGCTCCCGAAACCAGTCCTGTCGCTGCTGACACGTATAGATCGTGGTCAAAAGGTCCGGGCTGGGCTTTTCCGCCCCCTGGCTCGCTACGGTACGGAAGTCGGCGATCGGGAGGTTATCCGTCGGTGGATCGGGCAAGAAAAGATAACCAATCGGCGTGTGCGTCTTTTGCGCCAGTCGCTCCAGATGCGCCATCGTCAGGTCGCCCGTTTCTTCCCACCGTTCAATTCGTTGGGCTGTTTTCCAGCCGAGCTGAGCCGCAAGCTCCGCTGGAGCCAAGGAAACTCTCTCTCTGGCCCAACGTAAAACCTGCGGCTGAACGGCAACGGCGATGCTCACTATGTCCTAACACAATTACCAGATATGGTAACGCCCGCGTTCCCCACCGGGCCTGCCGATCAGTCCGTGTCTGGATCGCGTAGGAGTTTTGGCAACAGCAGGTCGCGGGTTTGGCGAAGGTTACGGACTTGTCGTAGCAAGAACTTCACTTCACCAAAAACGCCCTCCGTCAATTCCGTAAAATGTCTGACTACAGAGGGGCTAGGTTCTACAACGCTCATGCGCCGAAAGGTGTCTACAACGATCGTGTCAAATGTTGCTCCACCCGTGTTGGTTTTCAAATATTCGATTTGATGTAACGTCAAGAGGAACAAGAAGCATTGGCTCACGTTGCCTTTTCCTCTTAGAGCGTAGCAAGATTGATTCATCGCCATCGGTACACCTGCCATTGCAACTTTACCAACGGTGCCCCTTGCCGTGATGAAGATCGTCTCCGGCCCATAAAGCGCACTTGCACACTTACTCAATCCGAGTTCGGTTATTTGCTTCTGTGCTTCTTCGACGTAGAAAGCGTTGGGAGCATCGCGAGGAGTAAACCAAGGAATAGTTCCATCCCAATATTCTGGAATATCGGTCTTTGGTGTACCACCGCTCAAGACGTCCGCAATATCGGTGAAAGGTAAAACTCTCCAACCAGTTGGGATTGGGCCGAGAGGGGAGTCGACGAGGGGAACGGACTCGTGGCCGGGGTAGCGGAAGTGGACGAACCACTCGCGGTAGAGGCTCCGGGCCATCTCTTCAAGAATGCGGATGCGGCGCTGGCAGTTTTCGATCAAATCGTCATAAGCCGACAAAATCCCCGCAATCCGCCGCTGCTCCTCAACGGCGGGCACCAGAATCTCGAACGAGCGGATTGAATCCTCATTAAGGTTTTGCTGGGCAGCTCCCTGGGCCTTTACAATAAGATCCGGACGCGTTGCGAGGAGCACGTAGTATAAGAAGCGCCAGTGGAGTTTTTTTTCGTCTGTGATGATGCCGCAGATCGCCTGGTTGACGGTAGCTGGCTTTGCAAGCCAGCCAAGCTGACCAACATTTGCACCATACATGGCTACAAGGACAGCCTCTGCGGGAAAGTACTTTGCCGCGCTCTTCTCTAGGCCAAGGTCGGAAATCTTCTCCTCTGTATCATGGATGCCACAGTCTAAAAGTTCCTTCGACTTGACCCAGAAGTGCCCCTGATCGCTAGCGCAGAAGTACTCTGGTCGAGCTCTTGAGGGTGTTCCTCCACTTGATACCCGCGTGGAGAGCGCACCGATCGACTGGCGTATCCAGTTCAATTCAGGAGCTCCGACACGTTTTGCGCGATAGTGAATTCTAATTCCCTCGCTTGAGTGTTAAGAACTTCCAGCTCTTCGCTCAAAGCCGCTAGACGTTCTTTGAAGTCCTCATCACTAACCTCTTCGCCCGGCGCGACTCCCACGTATCGGCCCGGGTTCAGACTCCACCCCTGCGCCTCAATCTCCGCCAGGGTGGCCGCTTTGCAAAGCCCCGGAATGTCTCGGTAGACCGGTGCCTCCCCAAACGTTTCCTGAACCTTCGCCCTCGCCTCGTCCCCGCCCAGCGTAAAGTCGGGCTCTTCGCCGCGGTACAGCCGCACCACGTTGGCTAGAAACGCGATCTGCGCCGGCGTCCAGTCCCGGTGCGCCCGGTCAATCTGCCGGAAAATGTGCCGCGCGTCTAGGAACAGCACCGTGTCTGCCCGCGCTGATCCCTTCTTTCCTCGGTCCAAAAACCACAACGTACACGGCAAGGTGACGGTGTAGAACATGTTTGGCCCGACCGCCACCATCACGTCCACCGCTCGGTCTTCGATCAACTTCTGCCGAATGTCCTGCTCACTTGAACGCGCGTCCGATGCCGAGTTCGCCATAACGAAACCCGCGCGGCCCTTTGCGTTCAGCGACGAATAAAACAACTGAATCCATAGATAATTGGCATTGTCGGTCCGTGGCAAACCCAGCGGGTACCGGCTCCCGGGCCCGGTCGTCCCCGCCAGCCGCTCCTTATCCACCGCGTTCACGTTAAACGGCGGGTTGGCCAACACAAAGTCAAACCGTCCCGTCGCCTGGTGCGGGTCGTCGTAATAGCTGTTGATCTCGCCCCCGTGCTTCACGTCTCCCTCTAGTCCGTGAATCGCCAGGTTCATCCGCGCCAACTTGCCCGTCTCGTCCGTCTTTTCCACCCCGTAAATCGCTAGTTCTCGTGCCGGGTCGGCCTTGTGCTCACTCACAAACCGCGCACTCTGTACAAACATGCCCCCGCTTCCGCAAGCCGGGTCCAAGATCCGTCCGTGGTAAGGCTCCAGTACTTCCACCAGCAGCCGCACAATCGGGCTCGGCGTGTAAAACTCCCCGCCCTTGCTCCCTTCCGTCCGCGCAAACTCTCCTAAGAAATACTCGTAAATCCGTCCAAACGCGTCGAATTCTAGACTCACCGGAATCTCGCTCACCTTCTTCAACAGCTCCTTCAGCAGGGTGCCGCTAAATAGATTGTAAGTCTTAGGCAGTACCCCCGCCAGGGCCGTATTGTCCTGCTCAATGTCTCGCATCGCCTGGTTGATGGCCTCGCCGATCTGGGCTCCTTCCGGCAATGTCAGCAGATGTCCGTACCGCGCCGTCTCTGCCAAAAACACAATCCCTGCCGCGTGGTAAGCCGTCGGGTCATCCACCGGCGAACCCCGCCGCGCACTCACCGGCATCTGCGCCAGCTCCGCCCGCCGCGCCGCAAACCGCGCCTCCGCAAACCGCAAGAAAATCAGCCCCAGAATCGGCTGCGAATACTGCGCTGCCGTCAGGCCGCTGTTAGCCCGAAACTGGTCCGCCGCCTCCCACAACCTCCGCTCCAATGTCTGGTTATTAACGTCCCGTTCCGCCGGAGCAATCCATTTCATGCGCGGTCAATTTACCCCTGGACAGTAAGCCCGGAATGGTGGCACAGACCCAACAACCCCTGCGGTCAACCTCTCTTCACCCTCGCCCAGAGGGAGAGGGTCGGAGATGGCTCGTGCTCCGGGGTGAGGACTTTACGCCACGGTGGTCGGCAACGCCGTCCCCGTCACCACTTCCGACTTTCGCCAGCAAGCGGCGAGGTGGGCGCCCTCCACCGGATCCAGCGGTGGCATCTGGTCGCAAGCCGCCACCCGGAAGGGGCATCGCGCAGAAAAAGCACACTCGGGACCGAGCTTGGCAAAATCGGGCGGATAGCCCGAAATCGCTTCCAAACGAGTAATCCCGGGGCGGGGAAGGGCATTCAGCAACGCGCGAGTATAAGGGTGCGCGCTGTGGCGAAGCACCTCCACGGTCGTCCCGGTCTCCACAATCTGACCGGCGTAAAACACTGCCATCCGCTCGCTCACGGCCGCGATCGCGCCGATATCGTGGGAAATCAGCATGACGGCCGTGCCTTCTTGGTCCTGCAACTGTCGCAACAATCGCAGAATCTGGGCTTGCAACGTAACGTCCAGCGCCGTCGTCGGCTCGTCCGCCACCAACACCTTGGGCTTGCAAGCAAAGGCCATCGCAATCACCACCCGCTGCCGCTGACCGCCGCTCATCTGGTGCGGATACTTCTTCGCGCTCGATTCCGGCGCCGGCACGCCCACCATTTCCAGCATCTCAATGCTCTTGGTCCATGCTTGCGATTTGCTCATCTTCTGATGGAGCATCAGCGCCTCGCCAATCTGGTGCCCAATCTTCATCATCGGGTCAAGGCTGGTAAACGGATCCTGCATCACCAAACCAATCTGCGCCCCGCGCACCCGCTGCATCTCCCGCTCCGGCAGTCCCACCAGTTCGCGTCCATCGAGCTTGATGCTGCCGCGACTCACCCGCCCCGGCACCTGCAACATGCCCATCACGGCAAAGCCCGTCATTGACTTCCCGCAACCCGATTCGCCCACCACTCCGAGCGTTTGGCCAGGTTCCAGATCAAAGCTAACGCCGCGCAAAATACGCACGTCACCAAAAGAAACTTCCAAATCGCGGACTTCAAGCACGGGCATCTATCCCGTGTGTTTACCCGCAGATTCGATCTTGTGGTGAAGGACCAACAAAAGGTCACCGGGATGGCATAATTGGGCTTATGCCGCAAAACATTCGCGTGGTTATTGCCGACGACGAGGCCGGATATCGCAATGCGATCCAGCGCACGCTTTCGCTCGCCCCCGAGGTTGAGCTGATTGCCGCGTGCAAAGACGGTCAAGAAGCCCTGGATGTATGCCTCGCCGATCCGCCCGACGTGCTGCTCACCGACATCAATATGCCGCGCATCAATGGTGTGGAACTCACCCGGCGGCTACTAAAGCAGGAAAAGGGCGTCCAAGTGGTCATCCTCACGATCAAGGAGGATGACGACACGGTTTACGATGCATTCCGCGCCGGAGCCACGGGCTACCTGCTCAAGACCTCCACTCCGCAAGACGTCGTCGAAGCTATCCGCCTAGCCGAACGTGGCGAAGCGAAGATCACGCCGAAAATCGCGATTAAGCTGATCGAAGACTTCGGCCGGGTGAAGGAAGACGACGAGATGGACGACAGCGAACTCTTCGTC
>CANFJD010000172.1 GCA_947447315.1 Fimbriimonadaceae bacterium | reverse complement strand
TCCCAGTTTCGCCGTACGAGTTCAGTTGGCGGGATAAAGACGACGCCGATTTAGGCTCCTACACTTTCCGCAATTGGTGGACGCTGAGAATGATGGCAACGGAGCGACCGCTCCAGGAAAAGTTGACCCTCTTCTGGCACTCCCATTTTGCGGCCGGAGACAACAAGGTGGAGGACGGAGCGATGATGCTGGACTATGTGGACGGTCTCCGGCAAAACGCGAACGGGAAGTTCGTGGATCTACTGCGCTCCGCCAGTCAGTCTCCCGCGATGATGCGGTATCTGGACATGACGCGGAGCATGCGCGGCCACCCCAACGAGAATTTTGCCCGAGAGATGATGGAGCTGTTTACGCTGGGAATCGATGGTGGCTACACGGAGAAGGATGTCCAGGAGGTTTCGCGCGCGCTCACGGGGTGGGGGATGATTCACTTTATGTACGAGCTCCCGGGCACGATGACGGAACGATTGAAAGAGTCGATTAAATACCAGCGACCATTTTCGAGTTTCTGCTTTATGCCGTCGCTCCACGACCCGGGGGAGAAGACGATTCTAGGAAAAACTCGCGCCTGGACCGGCGAAGAGGTTTTGGATCTGTTAGCGAATCATCCCAAAACGGCAGAGCGAATTTCCAAAAAGCTGTGGCAGTTCTTTGGGGGAGAGAATCCCGGGGACGTTGAGGTTGAGCGCGTTGCGGCCGCTTTCCGAAGGTCGCGCGGGGATATCAAGACCACTTTGCGCGCCTTGGTGAAGAGCCCCGAGTTCTGGTCCGACAAGTACGTTCAGCAGCTTCCCAAGAACCCGGCAGATTTTGTGATCGGGATTGCCCGGGTGCAGGGAATTGGCAAGTGGTTGATGCAGCGGCGAGATCCCAACGCGACGGCATACACCAAGATTGTCCAGGCGATCCCGGATAATTGTGGCTACGCGGCCTACCGGATGGATCGGGCGGGATTAACTCTATTCGTTCCGCCGGATGTTTCGGGCTGGAAGTGGGGTTCGGCATTCATCACGCCAGCCACGATGGCGGAGCGATACCAGTATCAAGGCATGTACATTGCCGACCCGGGCAAGCCCGATGTGGCATCGCAGTCGGTGATGGCCTGGGTGACGTCAAAGAAGCCCGCGACTTCGGAGGCGATGGCGAAATTGGTTTGTCAGGCGTATTCCGTGGTGCCATCCGCCAGCACCCTAAAGCTGCTGACGAAATACATTGACGATCAAGGAGGAATAAAGGCCGCCACCGAGACGGCCGCTTGGAGTGGCATTCACTTTGGTTGCATGAAGTATCTGGCTGCTGCCCCCGAAATGCACGTCGGTTAGCGGCTGATTCCGGCAGCCGGAACGTGAGAAACCAGAGCCTGGGCGCGGCTAGCCGCCGATAGTCGAAATTCACCGGCAGAGGCAGGAACCAGTACGGTCTCGTAGCGGCCAAGGGTGGCCTGGCTGTTCGCCATGGTAACCGCGAGGGCACCTTCGATGGCGGTGACCAGATAGAACGATTCGCCGCGGGTGTTGAGCACCAGTGGCTCGACGGCGCAATCGTACCGGTCGAGTTGGAAATACTCGGACGCCAGGATGCGATGCGCTCCGTAAGCCCACGGAATCCCAAGGTAGAAAGGTGCGATACCTTCCGGGTTGGTGACGCGAACCGACTCCTCGATATGCAGGGCCCGACCGTCGGAAGCAGGGCGATCCCAATCCCAAACCCGGTACGTGGTGTCACTGGTTTGTTGAACTTCGTAGAGCACCAAACCCGGGCCGAGCGCGTGCATGGTGCGGGCCGGCATCAGGATAGAGTCTCCAGCAGAAACATCGGTGAATGCACTCACGTCGCGGATGATGCCCGACCGGATGGCGTCGGCCAATTCAGCTGCACTGGTTCCGGGAGCGACCCCCGAGATCACCTGGGCGCCTTCAGCGGCTTCTAAGAAGTACCAGGCTTCGGTTTTGCCGAACACGTGCGGTCCCACCATTTCGGCGGCAAGGGCATCATCGGGATGCACTTGGATGCTGAGCCAATCCGCACAATCGAGAAGTTTGATGAGGAGAGGGAATCGGTTACCGGTGCGACCGAAGGGCTCCGAACCGAGGAGATCGGTTCCGCTGTCGGCGGCGATTTCCTTTAGCTGTTTGCCGTTGAATGGACCGCCGTCCACATAGTTGTCCTCGTGAACGATCCAGGCTTCCCCGGTCGGCGGGTGGCTGGGTTTCAGCGATTGGCCGCCCCAGACTCGAGATCGATATTCCGGTACTAATCGCAGGAGAGGCAGCATGATAGTAGGATACTCGTGCCGTATCCAAGGGTTAGACGAAGATAGATTCGCATTCGGATATGATCACAGCGATGATCGCATTTCTCCTAGCTGGCTCCGTCGCCGCCGCTGGTCAATTTCAGCCGGTTCCATTCACCCAGGTGAAGTTGAGTGACAGCTTTTGGGCGCCGCGCCAACAAACCCTTCGGAAGGTAACGATGCCGCACGCCCTGGATCAGTTGGATTTACCCGGTGGCGGACTCAAGAACTTTGACCGGGCGGCGAGAATCATTCATAACCTGCCCGGTGATCGAACGGGGTATGACGGTTACGTTTTTCAAGACAGCGATAGCTTCAAAATGCTCGAAGCAATCGCATACTCACTAGCGGATCATCCGGATCCCGTTATGGACCGCCGGGTGGACGCAATCATCGCTCGGATCGCTTCCGCGCAGATGCCCGATGGCTATTTGAACACTTACTACACGGTGAAAGAGCCAGGTCGACGGTTAACTAACCTGCGCGACAATCACGAGTTGTACTGCGCGGGGCACCTTTTTGAAGCGGCAGCCGCGCATTACCAGGCAACCGGAAAGAAGAACCTTCTAAACGTGGCAACCAAGTACGCCGACTTTCTGGTGGCGACTTTTGGCGAAGGAAAGCGGGCGGGGTACTGCGGTCACCCAGAAAGCGAGTTGGCGCTGGTGAAACTGTGGCGCGTTACCCAGAAACCGGAGTATCTTGAGCTAGCGAGGTTCCTGGTTTCTCACCGCGGTGAACATTTCTTTGCCACGGAGCACAAGACTCCCGAGCATGATTTTGACGGGACATATTGGCTGGACGACGTTCCGATCCGCCAGCACAAGAACATCAAGGGCCACGCGGTTCGCGCGGCGTATTTGATGAGCGGTGCGACGGATATCGCCAGTTTGACCAACGATGCGGCACTGCTGAAGATGGTGGACCGGGTTTGGAAGAACACCGAGTACAAGAACACGTTTGTGACGGGAGGGATCGGTCCTAGCGGTAGCAACGAAGGATTCACAACCGATTACGACCTCCCGACGTATTCCGCCTATCAAGAAACCTGCGCTTCGGTGGCCCTGGCGCAATGGAACTGGCGGATGAACCAATTGCATGGCGATGCGAAGTACGCCGATTCGTTTGAGCGGTCGCTCTACAATGGCGCGCTGGCGGGTATCTCCATGGACGGCGACCGGTTTTTCTACGTGAACCCACTGGCCAGTCACGGTGATCACCACCGCCAAGCCTGGTACGGATGCGCGTGCTGCCCGCCAAATATCAGCCGTACGATCGCCGCGATTGGCGACTACATCTACGCTCAGGCGCCAAAGACGTTGGTGGTGAATCTGTACGTGGACAGCGAAGTGAAAGCGGCCGGGCAGCAGTGGCGCGTGAGTTCGCAGTTCCCGTGGAATGGTAACGTTCGGCTCACCCGGCTTGACAATGGCGGAAACGATACGCTCAAACTTCGGGCTCCAAGCTGGGAGCCGAACGCTCCCCTGGCGGTGAATGGAAAGGCGATGAAACTGGCGGTGAGCCAGGGGTATCGGACCATTCAGCGCAATTGGAAGAATGGCGATGTGGTGACGGTGGACTTTTCGCTGCCGGTGCGGCGATTGACGGCGAATCCGTTGGCTAAGGATCTGAACGGCCGCACCGCCTTTGCTCGCGGGCCGCTGGTCTATGCCTTTGAGCAGGTAGATCAGACCGCAGATATTGACGCGGTCTCGGTACCGATCAGCGAGACGTTCAAACCAAAAATGACCAATCTGTGGGGCGGAACGATGCAGATTGAAGGCACGGGTTACATCGGGGGCGGTCAGTGGACGGGCGGTCTGTACGACTCCGCCGCGTCACCGACACCCGTGAAATTGGTTGGCGTTCCGTATTACGTCTGGGATAACCGCAAGGCAGGACCGATGCAAGTGTGGCTGCCCACCTCGCCGGCGGTCTCACCGGTTCGCGGACCGGAATCGTTGGCTAAATTCACCATGAGCCACGTGAGCGGAAATTGCCAACCGTGGGCGATCAACGATGGTATTGAGCCGAAGAGCAGCGGGGAGCAACCTGCGGCGCTGACTCACTTCTGGCCTAGAAAAGGTGGAACGGAGTGGATGCAGTACGACTGGAAAGCTCCGATTGCGATTAATGGAACCCAGATCTACTGGTTTGACGACACGGGGCGAGGCGAATGTCGGCTCCCAGTCTCTTGGCGGATGGAATATCGTGATGCAAATGTTTGGAAGCCGCTGCCGGTAACGAACTATCCGTTGGACAAGGATCAGTGGGTAAAGCTCACCTTCCCGACCATCACGACGACGGCTCTTCGCCTCTCTATCAACCAGCAACCCGAGTTTGCCAGCGGCATTCACGAGTGGCGGGTTATGGTCGAAGAAGACTAGCCGGTACTTTGCATAGCTGCCGCGAGGCCCGCGATTGTTTGTAGCATCGCCTCGCGGTACGGCCCGGATTGTTCCGCTTCGCTGAGCGAAGCCCATCGGTCCATAAGGCGCAGTTGCATCACGCTGAGCGGCATCACTTCGGGATTTCGGAACTCAATTGTGTTTCGGACCATGCGGGCATGCTCCATTAATCGCCTCTGTTCCGTGACGAGGAGGACCATCGCAATGCTGCGATCATACTCCTGTTCGATCGCGGCGGTGATTTCGGGGTCTTCTGGATCGCGAGCCGCGTAGAGGCGGAACGTTTCTCGATGGGCCCGACCGAGCTCCAATTGCGCGTTGGCGACGACATTCCGAAAGAATGGCCACTCGCGGTGCATTTCTTGAAGTTTCTCGGCTCCACCGGGTTCATTGGCAATTTCGGACAAGGCGACGCCGAGCCCGTACCATCCGACCAGGGTGGCCCGATTCTGTACCCACGCGAAGTTCCACGGAATCGCCCGGAGACCTTCGATGCCGGTGATGCCTTGACCGGGGCGGAAAACCGGTCGCGACGCGATCGGTAGCAATGAAATGTGCTCAATCGGAGTGGCGAGCGTGTAAAAGCGCCAGAAGCCATCGGTCTCGTAGACCAGCTTCCGGTACGCCTTCCGGGAAGTTTCTTCGAGCCGGTCCATGATTTCGGCGTAGCGAGATTCGGCTCCCGTGTTACCGAGGCCATAGGCAGCCAAAAGCGCGGCACTGACGATCTGCTCTAGATGACGGTGGGCGATCGGCGGCAACGAGTAGCGGAAGCTGATGACTTCGCCCTGTTCGGTGAACCGTATTTTGCCCGTGAATGAACCGGCAGGTTGACTCAGGATGGCGCGGTTTGCTCGCCCGCCCCCACGGCCCACGGTGCCTCCGCGACCGTGAAAGAGTCGGATGGGAACGTGAAGCTCTTGCTGGAGGCTGGCGATATCAGCGAGGGTTTTTTGTAGAGCCCAGTTAGCTGCGAGGAAGCCACCATCCTTGCTGGAATCGCTGTAGCCGAGCATGACTTCTTGGGTGCCTCCGCGTCGAGCGAGATGAGCTTGGTAAGCCGGATTGGATAGCAAAGCGCGCAGTAGATCGGCAGAGCCATGCAGGTCGTCGATGGTCTCGAAGAGGGGGACCACATCAACCGCGTGGGGAATCCCGGCTTCTTTGGCTAAGATCAGGGCTTCGAGGAGGTCGCTCACCCCGTGGGTCATGCTGACGATGTAGGCGACGATGGCGTGGGAACTGAGGTCGCGGTGGGCGCGGCGGATAACGTGGAAAACCTCCAGCACGCGGTGCACGGTTTCGGACCGCTCGAAACCCGAGGGCAGCAGGGGGCGCGGGTTGAGTAGTTCTTCGG